>NZ_JAJCNF010000002.1:0-216161 GCF_020560945.1 Dorea sp. 210702-DFI.3.125 | reverse complement strand
CTGTTTCCTCCTGTATCAATTCCCGGATAAGTTTCTTAGCTTTGTTCGCTCGTTTCCCCTGTAATTTGCAACTGAATACTGTGATTATTTGAACCAGATCTTCAACAAGTTCCTGCTGTTCAGATTTTTCAGTATTATCAATAATCTCAATCTCACAATTATAAAGTGAAGCGATATATTCTATCAACTCAAAACCAAATCGCAATAGCCTATCTTTATATAAAACAACAACCTTTTCAACCTGATTTTGAGAGATTCGTCTGATCAATTCCTGAAGCCCTTTTTTCTTATAATTTATATTTAACTGTTAACAACCTCTCAATTAGGGACACCCCTAATCACTGATGGGGCGTAGTATTTTAACGAAATGCTACGTCCCTGGTTAAAAGCTTGTCACATCGCCAAATAATTCTTTATCTTCTTCTATTTTCTCTTCTCCACCAATGACGCACAACTGGTCTGCTGCCAGTACTGCTTTTGCCACCTTGGCAAGTGCCCGGATATCTTCCTGTGACGCATCCAGGATCTGTGCGCGTTCTTTCTTAATCATCTCGGCACTTACTTTGTTCATGTAGAGATTCATAGAACGTTCGCCCTTGGTCGCCGGTGTCATTGGCTGATCAATGTTGCTGATTGTTCCAATGATGTATTTTGTCATATCACGGTCACTGACAGTAAAGTTCTCCAGGTAATCTACCACGCCCTCATATACATCAATGGTACGTTTTAAATTCGGGTCACGGTAAGACACAAAGTAACCTTCTCCGATGCGGTTGAAACTGCTCATGCAACCGTAAGCTCCGCCTTTGACACGGATATTCTGCCACAGATAATCATAGCTTAAGATCACTTTGAGAATCTGCAGTGCTCCTGTATATTCTACGCCACGATCTATGAAGTTACCAGTGCGTGCTACATACTGAACTTTTGATGCAGTCTTAAATCCTTCATTCTTTTTCTCGCAATGAATGATACACGGTGTCTCTGTTACTTTCTCATGATTGAGCTTTCCGGCTAGTTCTGCGATTCTCGGCTCCATGCCCTCAAGACCTTCTCTTGCCGCTGTATAGCTGATCATCATATTGTCCGGACGGAAGATTTTCTTTGTCAGTGCGTACAATCTCTGCGATAACGCCTCTTTTTCCTCGTCAAAATGTTCCTCTATATAGGCAACTCGTTTGTAGAAGTCAATTCCGCTTGTCATATCTTTGAATTTAGCAGACGGTGATGCATAAGACAGTGCACGAAGTGCTGCGGTCGTATGTCCAGAAGACTGGAACTTCATAAGCAGCCTTGATTTCAACATAGCGAGAATCTCCCGGATTCGTTTCGTATCATCTAGTTTTGATGCCGTAAGAATCTCTGCCATCATGGCAAATGTTTTCTCAAGTTGTGAGTATAATGCTTTTCCTTTGATCTCAAATGTCGCTTTGAATTCTTTTTCTTTCACACGTGTCACATTATTATACAGCTCCAGTGATGTACCGATTCCTCCGGTATTTACATTTATCTCATTGAATAACTCACTGTATTCATAATTCTCTGTATCAATAATTCCAAGTACTGACTGCAGGATTCCAACATCCGCCAGTTCTTCTGCACTGACACCGGACAGATCGAACATAACGTTCACATATCCGATTCCATTTGTCTCAATCTCATGATAAACAACCGGCACATCTGCCAGCTTCATTTCTTCATTAAAGAATGGGGCTATCTCTCTGGAAATGTCTTCTCTGCGCAGTACCGGGATTTTTTCCAGATTTTCTATCGCTTCCGGCTCAGACTGGTACTCTTCCAGCGCCTTCGTGTCTGCCACCAGTTTTTCAACCTCTGCATTGCTCAATGACTCTTTATATTTCTGAAGCTTGTCCTGGAGCTGTGCATCCAGACGTGCTGTACGTCCCTGCTCCGGGCGGACCACTACGATTGCTCCATGTGTATTGTCAAGCAGATACTTCTGGATCAGTTCTTCATAATATCCGGTTCCAACTTTGTTCTTTAAAAATTCAAATGTCTCTAACGCCTCAATATGGATAAACGGCTGGTTTTCATCATAAAGCCAGCTATCCATGACTTGGAGTCCATACATAAGTCCTTTTGGATAATTTCCAAAATCAGCTTCTCTGTATCGGAATTCGTTGTAGTTGATTCCTGCCAGCAGCGCTTTCTGGTTGATGCCATTCTTCACCTGATCTCTAAGAACGTCTTCAATCACCTTCACAAACTCATCTTTCTGACTTTCCTCTGCATTTTTCGCAACAACAGAGAAAATAGGCTGATACACACCGTTGTCATAAGAACCCATAATGTCTTTTCCGATTCCGGCATCGGTAAGGGCCTTCTTAAGCGGTGCTCCCGGTGCAGATAACAGTGCGTAATCCAGGATTTCAAATGCCTGATAGAGTTCTCGGTCCAATGTTGTTCCAATGACCTTATTATAAGAAAGAAATGTATTCTCTTCTGTAGATTCATCGCTTGCTATAGAATATTCAAAAGTCTTCTCCTGTACCTCATCAAATGGCTTCTGCAAATGAATCTCTGAGTTTACGTCCTTTTTGTCATAGTGACACAGGTATTCCTCGTCAAGCCAGCGAAGTTTTTCCTCCATATCCATATCTCCGTACAGATAAATATAACTGTTGGACGGATGGTAATATGTTCTATGGAAATCAAGAAACTGCTCGTAAGTAAGCTGTGGAATCACCTCCGGATCTCCACCGGACTCATTTGCATAGCAGTTATCCGGGAACAAGGTATTCAGAACAACCCGATCCAGAACTCCCTCCGGTGAGGAAAATGCTCCCTTCATCTCATTGTATACAACTCCATTGTAGGAAAGCTCGCCATCTTTTTCATCCAGTTTGTAGCTCCAGCCCTCCTGACGGAATGTCTTATCATGATTGTAAATATTCGGATACAAAACCGCATCCATATATACATGCATCAGATTCTGAAAATCTTTATCATTACAGCTTGCCACCGGATAAACAGTCTTATCCGGATACGTCATTGCATTTAAAAATGTATTCAAAGATCCCTTCACCAGCTCTACAAATGGATCCTTTGCCGGGAAATTCTTTGACCCGCAGAGTACGGAATGCTCCATAATATGCGGAACTCCTGTACTGTCTGACGGCGGTGTCCGAAATGCAATGCTGAACACTTTGTTATTGTCATCATTCTCAACAAGCAGAACTCTCGCACCACTTTTCTTATGCTTTAAAAGCTTTCCTTTCGCTTTAATACCCTTTAAATCTTCGTCTTTTAATACTTCATACGTCGTTAAGTCTTTTACACTCATAAACTTGCCGATGTTCTCCTTTCTCATACACTGAGGCTATTATATCACATTTTTCCATAAAATAAACTGTAAGCCCTTTGGAATACATGAGGATTTTTTATATAATAGGAAATGCAATTCCCTATTATATAAAAAAACATCTGCTCTTTAGAAATATCCTAAAAACCGAATCCATTTCTTAAGGCAAATGTTCTTTTAGTTCTTTTATTCTTCTTTTCCTGTAATTGCACGGATCACAAAAAGTGTTCCTGTCATCAGCACAATACCGATTGGCAGACAGATCCACGCGTTCTGTACAAATCCTGCAATGACATAAGTCACAAATGATACTGCTGCCACAGTCATAGCATATGGAAGCTGCGTCGATACGTGATTTACATGATTGCACTGCGCTCCGGCTGATGCCATGATCGTCGTATCAGAGATTGGCGAACAGTGGTCGCCGCATACCGCACCTGCCATGCAGGCTGAGATAGAGATGATCATCATCGTTTCATTTGTTCCCTGGAATACAGCAACTACGATTGGAATCAAAATTCCGAATGTTCCCCAGGAAGTTCCGGTCGCAAATGCAAGGAAACAACCCACCAGGAAAATAATTGCCGGGAGGAAATTCACAAGTCCTGTCGCAGCCGTCTCCATAACTCCTGCCACATACTCTGCTGCACCAAGACTGTCTGTCATAGCTTTCAGTGTCCATGCAAATGTCAGAATCAGGATTGCCGGCACCATAGCCTTGAATCCGTCTGGAATACATGCCATAGAATCTGTAAACTTCAGTACTCTTCTAAGTGCATAGAAAATAACCGTGATCACAAATGCGAAGAAGCTTCCAAGCATCAGTCCGACTGACGCATCACTGGCTGAAAATGCTTCTACAAAACTAACGCCACTGAAAAATCCTCCACTGTAAAGCATTCCGATAATACAGCAGCCAATCAGTACAAGAATTGGAAATACAAGATCGATCACGCCGCCTTTTTCTTCAACTACATCATCCTGTGCATCTGCGTACGGTCTGTCCGGTGTAGTATAAATATCTCCTCTTAATGCATTATCTTCATGGACACGCATTGAGCCATAGTCAATCTTTAACACAACAAGAAGAACCATGGTCAGGATTGTCAGAAGTGCGTAATAGTTAAATGGAATGGCACGGAGAAAAATGGAAAATCCGTCCTCTCCCTCTACGAATCCGGTAACCGCTGCCGCCCATGAGGAAATCGGTGCAATGATACATACCGGGGCTGCCGTAGCATCAATCAGGTAAGCTAACTTCGCTCTTGATACCTGATGCTTATCTGTGATTGGTCTCATAACACTTCCAACGGTCAGGCAGTTAAAGTAATCATCAATAAAAATCAAAACTCCAAGCACGATTGTCGCAAGCTGGGCTCCAATTCTTGTCTTAATGTGTACGCTCGCCCAACGGCCAAATGCAGCGGAACCTCCTGCTTTATTCATCATGCACACCATGATTCCGAGAATCACAAGGAATACTAAAATTCCCATATTATAGCTGTCTGTCAGAACCCCTACAATACCATCTTGAAATACATGAAGTACTGTATTCTCAAATGAAAATCCTGACCAGAAAAGTCCTCCGATCACAATTCCTACAAATAAAGAACTGTAAACTTCTTTTGTGATCAGCGCCAGCACGATTGCTACAACCGGTGGCACCAGCGCCCAAAAAGATGCATACATCTTTGGCACATACTCTGTTGTCTCTTCTGCTGCAAAAACTGTGACAGAACTCATAGCCAGCATCAGAAGACAAACTACAGCCCCCCAGGCTGCCAGTTTTCTCTTTTTCAACATAATCTCTACTCCTTTATGTAATTTAATATTTTCGGAATAAAGCTCTGCCTGGTTATATCTTTTCTACCACAGATCTTATACCTGTTTTTCATACCTGTCATGAAACATTTTCATGTCAACTATAAATCTAAATAGAAAAACCGTGAATGCATCTGCGTCGTGCACTCACGGTATAATTCATCAGTCCAAATATCCCGTTCTTTCTCCTTACGGTCTATTCTTTATTATACTCTGATAGCGCTCCACCGATGTGACAGTTCGCAGCATATTCTGCCACGCCCCAGAAAATGTACTTGGGATGTTACATTTTCTTCGGCGGTCTCCCCTTTCATGTCCGGCAGCTTCCCAAGCTGTCGCCGATCATTACTGATGAATCCCGCACCTCTATCAAGCAAATTCTTTATTCACATAGTACTTTTTTATCACCTATGTTAAAAAAAGTCAATCCTTTTTCTTATACTTTTATCGTTATTTTTTTATCATTTTTATTATTACTGTTTACTATACTTTCTCTACTCGGCATGGTACAGATTTAATAAGTACAAATCCTGTCATCGGATCTGCATAGTCCAGACTACACAAATCATTGACATTTCCATTTTTCCAAGGTTCTGCCATATAGGCGCTTCCACCTCCATGTGGAATATGTATTGCATGTCTTGCAATGCCACGGATTTTCGCTTTAAATGTTCCGTCTGCGAATGGCGTTATTACTTTTACCATGTCGCCATCTTCGATACCAATTTCTTTTGCATCTTCCGCATTGATATCTACAAACGGATACGGTTCAATCTCAGCAATTTTATCTAGATTTGCCCCAAACACACCCATACGGTTATTGCTTCTTGCTCCACTTGTCATAGTAAATGGATATTCTTTACCAGCAAGTTCCGGAATTGAACGAACATCCTTATACTCTGGATATGGGACAAATCCATTTTCCTCCAGAATTGTAGAACAAATTTCTAGCTTTCCGGACGGTGTCGGGAATCCCGGTTTTCCATCTACTCTTAACTCACCTGTCTCATATTTCTTATAATGCTTTTCTTTTTTCTGGTCTGCACTTGTCCCAAAATCTCCTGCATATGGCGCAGTTCCACTAAGAAGCCAGCTTCTAAGTTCTTCTTCTGTCTGTGGAAGTTTATCACCAAATCCAAGTTTTTTGGCAATTGCTCCCATAATTAACACATCGTTTTTAGATTCTCCGACTGGCTCAATCAGGGGTTCCACAATATGTGGTCCTTCTGGTCCTGGTACAGCTTTTGGCACTTCGAATAACGAACAGGCCGGAAAAACTACATCTGCATATCGGGCATCTTCTGTAAAGTAACGATCCAGAACGATCAGGCAATCTAATTTTTTATATGCTTCACGCCAGCTTTTACTATCCGGGAATGACAATACCGGCGATCCTCCTAAAATCATAAGTCCACGGACCGGGTATGGCTCGTCTTCTAATACTGCTTTCGGAAAACGCGAAAACTGTCCCAGACCACTGAATTTATAAAATAACGGAAATTCATCTACTCCGATTGGTTTGTCATCTTCTGGTATTTCAAAAAGCTTCGGCGTCTCCAGTCCTTTTGCATTCAGATAGATTGCACCCGGCGCGTCCAACTTCCCGGTAATTGCCCACAATACAAAGATTGCACGGTTATTTTGAATTGCACTGAGCTGATATTCCAGACCCGTATAGGCAACAAGCGGAATCTTTGCAGTAGAACAGAAAATATCTGTCAGCTTTTCAATATCTGTCACTGAAATGCCACACCATTTTGAAAGCTGCTCCATTGTCTGTGTATCCAAATAAGCTTTAAACTCTTCAAATCCTCTTGTATATTTCTCAATAAATTCATGGTCATAACGTCCACTGTCTATAATCAGTTTCAGCATTGCAAGGGCAAGTGCTCCATCGGAACCCGGCGTAATCGGAATCCACCAGTCTGCAATCTTGCCAAGTCCTTCCTGCCTTGGATCTATCACGATCAATTTTGCTCCTCGCTTCTGAGCTTCCTTAATACGATGCAACATCACCTGCGGGCCATCGTCACTGGCAGAGTTTTTACCCCATGAGATAATATAATCACTTTCTTCAATCTCCTGCACCATCATTCTCGTATTCAGACCCATAAGCGTTCCAGGCGTAACTGTACTGGAAGCCAGATTACAGATGGATGAACAATTCATATCATTGACAGAACCCAGATTTATAAGAAATTTTCCTTTGCCGCTTCCATCACCTTTGCCACAAAGTCTTGTTACAGGAAGCCCTAAGATACCTCGTCCATAGTAAGATGCCAGAGATCTTCCGCCATATGTATCTGCGGTTTTTTTCAGTAATTCCGCAGCTTTGTCAACAGCTTCTTCCCAACTGCACTCGCGGAATTTTCCTTCTCCACGCTCACCAACTCTGATCAATGGACGTTTGATACGCTCCTCCCCATAAAGAATATCTGGTACCAATGCTCCTCTTGGACATAATCTTCCTTTCGGAGATTCTTTATCCGGTTCTGCTTTCACAATTTTTCCATCTTCAATGGTATAAATAACTGCACAGCCACCCTGACATAAACCACAGGTTCCTTTTTTTACCATAATGCTTCCTCCCATCTGTAAAATACGTACTATTTATAGTTTAACACTCCCTACAATAGTCCTCAAATTGTTAATCTCTATATATAAACTTCAGTTATAGATTAAAAGAGCGCTCACCTTACAATCATATAATAAGGTGATGCGCTCTGCTTTCCTGTGAAATTTTCTGTCTGTTATTTTCTTTTTGCATATAACAACTAATGAACAATTACTTTTTTTCTATTTTCTTTTTATATTCGTAAGTCCCGATCATAATTCCTCCACAGATTAACATCAGACATGCCAGAGTTTTTATATCTGCGCTGTCTCCGGTCTTGACCGTCATGCTTTTTTGTTTAGCTTCCGGTGCCTGATATCTGTTCATAAAAACAGGATCAACTTTCTCGCCTTTTGCATTGTATGCGATAATAAGTGACTGTAACGTATCTGTCTGTTCATTTCTCATAATATAGACTTCCAGGGAATACTCGGACTGGTCATATATCCAGTTTTTTCCATCACCAGCCACCTGGCTGATCGTATATCTGTACACCCCCGGCTTTTCGTACTGAATTTGAAATGCATCTTTCTTTGTTCCTGTTATCTGAACTTTTGAAATCTTCGGCATCGGGTTTTGTTCATCATTTTGTTTTAATAGAAATGAAAATGTTTCGTTTTGTTGCGAGTTTCCAGTAATTTTTAATTTCACAGGAATATTGACCGTTATCTGCTCCTGTGTATTCTCTACCGCTGTCACATAATTTGTTTCTACATCTGCCATCTGGTTTTCTTCTGCACTTGCTGCATGAATTTTCACTGAAGATAGCATCGCTGTAGATATCAATGCAAAAACTACCATTACCAGCCACATTTTACTTTTTCCACACATACTTGCCTTCTCTTGTATATTTATCCCCCGCATTTTCTCATTCATTTTCCGTCTCCACATATACTTTTCCACTTCCTTCCTCCGAAGCACTGCTGTGCACAATCCTGCATATGAGAACATGTCTTGCATTTGTTCCGCTTGTAGAACAGGTCGACAGTGCTACCATCTGATCTTCCGTCGTAAGTTCTTCTCCTCTTGTATACTGCGCCTGTTCATAAATGCGTTTCAAAAGCTCCTGCCTTTCCGATACATTATCCCACTGGGTTCGATAAATATATTTGTCATATGCATCTACTGTAAGAAACGCAGCTGTTTCCAGGTACAGCACCCGATCCGGCAGATAAATTTTCCCAGTTGTATTTTTCCGAAAAAATGTCTCATCACTATATTTATCCAGATCACCGAACATTTTTCCTGCCTGCATATGATGCCCCATAAGTACCATATATGGATCTGTAAACTTCCGATTATTCTGCCAGTCCAAAAAGATACTTCCGGATATCTCCGGATTTCCAAGTGCATCCTTATCCAGATATTCAAAATTGTCCTCTCCCTGAACTATTGGATAGTCGATTCCTGTATGATCCATAACAATCCATCCACATACATCCGGATTCATAGCCATAAGCTGACTGAAATTATAAGAAAGTCCTTCTGCCTCGTCTGGTTTATATTCCACCATCGTTTTCAGTGCATCTTCCGAGCCATCTAAAATGCTCCAGTTGTCCCACAGCGCATAACCGGCATAGGCGAGGCAGCATAAAAAAATAACTGCCGCCACGCCATTTACAACCATATCAAGCCCTTTAGTCAGATAATACTCCGGCGTTCGTTCCATCCTTAGATTCTTTTACGACGGAAAAATACGAGGCATCCACCGAACGCTGCTGCAAATGCAAGAAGGACTGGGGCAAAATGAAGGATCACACCTGTCGGTGGAGTAACTGTGTCAATATTGGTGTAAGCAACTGTGTTTGTTGCATCCAGATTAATTATTCCATTTGCACTCTTACTTTCAACTGCATTTTCACCATTCACACTGACATTTGTTGTATCATACCCTTTTGGGTCAATTTCGTTTACAGTATAGTCTGCCCCTGCCGGAAGATTTTTAATTTCAAACGTCTCGCCGTGTTTCAGTGTAAATGTAGTTTTCTCTCCATTTGTCACTGTAACATCTGCTTTGTTTGTAGAATAAGTTCCGTCAATTCCATTCACAACAACAGTAAAAGTGAACTCATCATTTTTATTTGCAGCACTTCCGGAAACAGTTTTTGTAATTTTTAAAGATTCTGCATCAGCTTCTGTATTTTCAAATCCTGCCCCTTCACTTTTCTGATTGGTTGCTGCACTCGTTGTTGCAATGCCTGACACCTTTAAATTTCCTGTCTGGGATCCGTTGTCTTCTGTCTCCCATACAACCTGAACGTCTAACAAATAAGACTGATCAGAATATGCAATATTGGGATTGTGTCCCGGATTCTCTCTTAACATGAAGTGATATAACCCCGGAGCTGTAAATCTAATTCCGTCGAATAACTCATCATAAGACAATGTTTCACTGGAACTTGCTCCGCCTGCTGCCTTTGTCTTCCATGCTGATGTAATCTGCGCCGTCTTTGTAGCATTATTCTGTGTCATTTCACTTCCATTAAATGTCGGTGTGCTCGAAGCATTGGTTCCGATTGCATCAGAACCTGTGTACTCTAATGCAAAATCAAATGTTTCTGAATCATTGAGTAATCCATTTTCTGCAACTGACCAGGTATTGGTAATCTGCCTTCCAGGGCCAGAATATCCATTAACACTAATTCCCTGTGTTTGCGAATTCGCTGCAAATGCAGTTAATGACATACCCATAAGCATTGCTGTGGACAGCATAGATGCTACCAGTTTTTTAGTAAACTTTTTCATACCTTACATTCCTTTCCATATTCTAAAGCAACTTTTTTATTTCTTTTTTGATTATATATTTCTTCTTCGGATCACAGTGATAACAAGCCCCCGGATCTCGTTTTTCGATACTGCTCCCAGTGTCCTGCTGTCTCTGGACACACTGTGATCATCACTTAAAATATAATATTGCTGACTTTTAAGCGTTACTTTTCCTGTACCATTTTCATTTCCCGGATTATACATATCTTCCTGGTTTATATCTGCCTGTGTATAACCATTTATGACAAGCTGTCCGTCCTTCGTAATTTCCACTGTCTCACCAGGCATCGCCGCAATTCTTCCGACCATCTCTACTCCTCGCTTTTCATATACGACTACATCACCTCCCGTATATGAGTCCTGCAGGCGGTAGTATAATAACAGATCTTTGTCACCGATTGCCGGTTTCATATCGCTTCCATACTCAAATGTCACTCCGAACACACACCTGAACAGAAGCACAAGAAAGACCGCAAGAAATGCTGCTTTTCTAAGATCACTGCCACGAAGCTTCCGAAGTATCGTTCGCTGCCTTCTTTGCCGGATTACCTCTTCCGTACTGCCTGCCCGGTTAGATTGTATACTCTGCTCCATGTTTCTCCTTTAATTGCATGCGGAACTTTTCTTCCTGGATAAAAAAGACTCTACGATACATTTCGTCCAGAATCAGAAGCTTATCCCACACTTCCTGTTCATCAACCAGTCCAAATATTCTGTGAAATTGCATAGTTTCAATAACATGTGCAATATCCTTTACAGATGATGCATGCCTGGCTTTCCGAAGCCATTCTTCATTTTTCCTCTTGTTCTTATTCTCCTTTTTGTTCTGTCTCATACATTTCTCTTTCTTCTGGCATATACATATCCCAATGCCAGCACTGCGATACAAAGAATCAGCACATATGGAAATGTCATCATGGCAATCCCTGTCACTGGCTGCTGCTCCATCTGATTTGTAAATGCAGCTGTGACATTCGTATTGTCAATATTAAGCAGGATGCCATTCTCCTGGTTATATCTCTCATCAGCACCATTTACAGTAACAGAAGCCCAGTAATCTCCACTTTCTTCTTTGATCCTAACGTCTCCAGATGTGATCTGTTGTATCGTAGCTGACTCACCATTTTTCAGAACTACGCTGGCATTTCCTGACTGATCAAATATAATCTGTGAGGCATGTGTCTGTGAACAATTCTGGGTTCCATTATAAATTACATCGAATGTCTTTCCTGCCAATCCGGATGCAGTCAGTGTAAATGTAAAATGTTCGGCTGGATTTGCCGCACTGCCTTTTACAGTCTTGGATATGGTCAGATTGACCGGTGTCACATCTTCTATTTTAATCTTCATCCGACTCAGATAATAGGTATTCCTCGAAACAGTCCGGTAAGAAAACTTGTTATTTGTCGGATCCACATGATAAATTCCTGCATAATCTTTATCTGCCCCATCTATCTTTGGCGTGATAGTCACCCGCCATATCCGCCCATCTTTGTCGTAGTTCAGAACAATCCGGTCTTTTTCCTCTGTCAGATATTGATAATTCGTTCCACCAAGTGCTTCTTCCACTTTCGTTTTAAAATCTGCATAAGTAACACCTGGAAGTTTTTGTTCATTGGAAGAAATTGCAAATAATGCCTGATCATTCTGATCATATAACTCCACTACATAAACCGGTGGATCTTTCTTCAGAATTCCGTCAATATGCCAGCCATCATTCTCCCGTTTCAGGACATAACCTACAAACATATTGCTTCCAAATACATTTTCAAACTTCTTCTGATCCGTACTGCTCATGGCCTGAAAAATTGCTTGTTCCCAGAGATTCGTAGCATTTTGCACCCGGTTCGCAGTATCTGCCTTATCTCCTGGATTCCAAGATTCATCACTGTCAATGGAATAGTAGATGTACCATGTCCGACCATAGTTTTTTACATAAGTCTTTACTGGCTTTTTATTCAACTGGTCCAAATTCACCGTAACTGTAAAATATGGAGTATTGTTACCCGAAGGTCCAAACTCACCCGCAGTAAAAGCTTGGTTTATCTTTTCTGGTATCGCATTACTATATCTCAGATATACTTTTGCAGTGATCTTACCTGTAGCAGGATAATTATCTGCAAGTACTGCAATATCCTGGTCATCCTGCATCATATTGTCAATCTGATTTTCATCTATTGTAGTAGCATTTTCCTGATCTGGCATCGCCTCCTCTACAGCCTGTACAGAACTACTGTCTTCCTGTGCATCTGCCGCCAATACCTTCATCTGTGACGGCATCAGAAGGCAGAGCCCGAGGAGTAATGAAATCAAACATCTTCTTCCTCTTTTTTTCATGTCTGTAACTCCCTTTCTGTTTTTCAAAACTTTGTTTTTTCAGCCTGCCTATATATATCCTATGAAGAAAGTTTCCAGATTATTCCTAAAATGGCAAAATATAAGCAAAGAAAAGCTGTACACATGACCCTTGATCTTCTGGATCACGCATACAGCTTTATGCCCCACGTCTCTTTTTACACATCGTCTTCTTCATACAGAAAGCTAATGTATTCATAAATCTTTGCAAAATCTACTTCACATTCTCCTTTGAATATACCCACTGGAACTTTGGAGCTAAATCCATAAATAGACGGTGTTACCTCTGCTTCAAAATCATACACAATAACCTTCTTCCCCTTCGGATCCACCAGCCAGTATTCCCGAACTCCTGCATCCATATATTTTCCCAGTTTCACATACATATCTTTTTTCTTTGTAGAATCAGAAAGTATCTCCACTGCCAGATCCGGGGCTCCATATATACATTTTCTTGTAATCTTGTCACGGTCACAGACGACCATAACATCTGGCTGCACCATAGTTTTATCGTCACAATCAAGCTGTACGTCCATAGGTGCAGCCATGACAATACATCTTCCTTTCTGCTGACTGATATATGACCGGATTATATTACACAATTCTGTAGACAGGATCTGATGGATGGCAGTCGGTGAAGCCATATCATAAATCACGCCATCAATAAGTTCAACACGTCTTTCCTTCGGAATTAAATAATAATCCTCTACCGTATAATCACCCTGTCTCTTTTCAGACGTCTCTGGTAACGCTTCACCAATTCTGTCTGTCTGCTTTTTCAATACCCTTTCAAGCGCAATTAAAGTTTCATATCTTGGAGATCTGGTAACTCCCGCAAGAACTTTCTGCACCGTTCCAAGCGGTACTCCCGAAAGCTCTGAAAGTTTCTCATTCGAATAACCAAATTCCTTTTTTCTTTGCTTCATCTCTTCTACCGTCATCGCATCTCCTCCACTGTTCAAGAATGCCTCGGCATTCTTGCTGCGAGGTGCGCGTCATGCAATTGCATGACATACTTCTACTGCGCACCTCTGCAATCCTGCCGGAGGCTATATCAGCTGGGAGATTGACTCCCAGCTGATATAACATCTTATTCTTTCCATTATATTATCATATTTTCCATATTAATTCAATACAGTTTCAATATCATTCCGTTTTATTTCCATTTATGTATATAATTCAAGAATGCCTCGGCATTATTGCAACAACAGGCTTTTTAATACCTTATTATTTTATATTCCCTTTTTCGATACTATAATATATATTTTTCAATCGCAGCTGCAACACCTTCATGCCCATTATCCAGTGTTATATCATCTGCTACGCTTTTCACGTCATCAGTTGCATTCCCCATGGCAATTCCAAGTCCTGCTTCTCTTAACATCTCAATATCATTTTCACTGTCTCCAACTGCCATAACTTCATCCATAGTCATTCCAAGATACTCTGCAAGGAGCTTAAGTCCAGAGGCTTTATTTGTGCCAGCTTTTGTAAATTCCAGATTGTTGAATCCTCCGTTAACAACCTTGATATCTGGACATTCTTCCAGATATTCCTGCACTTCCTCCCGGTTCAAAAGTTTATCTTTTTCTTGCTTTTGAAAGTTTAAAGTTGCTTTTTGCATCTTTGCATCACCGTTTTTTAAGTATTCTATCAAATCATTGATTCCTTTTCGATTCTCTTTCATGTGCTGGATCACATAGTCCGGAAGATCCAGATTGTCAATATAAGGATACACCTGAACAGGTGTATAACTGACACCATCTACAAATACATTGATATATATTTCTTTTTTCAGAAGATATTCAAATATCGGAATCATTTTCCCGGAATCCAGATATTTTTCATAGAGACATTTTTTCGTCTTTGCCTCATAAACTGCACTTCCATTTGTCGTGATAACATAATTAATATCTACATTTTTTAACTGATCCCAGGGAATTCCATCATAATCTCTTCCTGATGTCGGCACAACCTCTATTCCTGCCTCTTTTGCCTGATTCATTGCATCAATAGACGCCTGGCTGATTTTTCCGTTATCATCGAATAAAGTTCCATCCACATCCAGGGCCAGAAGTTTAATTGTTCTATTATTCTCTGTCTTTCCCATATTTTACTCCTTATAACCAAACAATTCCCTGAAAATATTATGTTAAAGACAACATCACACATTTTCAAGGAATTGTTTTTATCTTTATTGTTATCTTATCATATACACATAAACCTGATATGGTTTTAATGTAAGATGATTGTTAAATGTATCCGGTGCGTCTCCATAGTTAGAAATAAGCAGGCTGCTCTCCTGTGCCTTCACTTTTTCGTCTACCTGATAGTCGATTTCTTCATCCGTAAAGTTCGCTGCGACAACCAATGATTCGTTCTCACCTTTTCTCAGATACGTATATATTTTTTCGTTTTCGGCATCCAGAAGTTCATACTCACCATCTGTGATTACTGAAACTTCATGACGTAGTTTTACAAGCTTCTGATAATAGTAAAATACAGAATCCGAATCTTCCAGACATTTTTCTGCATTAATCTCTGTATAATTTGGATTCACATCAATCCACGGAATACCCTCCGTAAATCCCGCATGTCTTGTGTCATCCCATTGCATTGGTGTTCTTGCATTATCCCTGGATTTCAGTCTCAAAAGCTCCAGTGTGTCTTTCTCGGAAAATCCCTTTCTACCTGTGAAATCTTTAAAGATATCAATCGCTTCCAGATCTCTGTAATCTTCAATCTTATCAAAAAACGCATTGGTCATTCCCAGCTCTTCGCCTTCAAAAATATATGGTGTTCCCTGCATCATATGAAGCACGGTTCCGAGCATTTTTGCAGAAATAACGCGATACGCCGGACTTTCATTTCCAAATCTTGTTACGGCTCTTGCCTGGTCGTGATTACTCCAGTAGAGACTGTTCCAGCCATTACAAGCATGCATTTTTTCCTGCCACTCAGTCATGACACGCTTTAAGTCGGTAAGCTTTACTCTTGTCTTTGCATATTTTCCATTTTCATCATAATCCAAATGCATATGGTCAAAATGAAAGACCATCTGCAGCTCTTTCTCACCGGCTGCCGTGTATGGGACTGCTTCGTCAGCGCTTGTATGCGGTGCTTCCCCAACCGTCATAATATCATATTTACTCAGTACTTCCCGATTCATTTCTTTCAGATATTCGTGAACTCTCGGACCACTTGCACAGCCTGCATAATAGCTTCCATATGCTTTATTTTGTATGATCGGTCCGTCCGGGAATGTCGGATCCTTGGAGATCAATGTAATAACATCCATGCGGAATCCGTCGATGCCTTTATCCAGCCAGAATCTTAAGATGTCATAGACATCTTCTCTGACCTTCGGATTATCCCAGTTCAAATCCGGCTGCTCTTTTGCAAAACAGTGAAGATAGTACTGATCAACTGCTTCTACATACTCCCATGCAGAGCCACCGAAACTGGATCCCCAGTTATTCGGCACTTCATCTTTCCAGATATAATAGTCATGATATGGATTGTCTTTTGATTTTTTCGCTTCCTGGAACCATTGATGCTGATCGGAAGTGTGGTTCACTACGAGGTCGAGAATAATTTTAATTCCGTGCTTATGTGCCTCTGCAAGAAGTTCGTCAAAGTCTTCCATAGTTCCAAGTGTCGGTTCAATCTGTCTGTAATCTGAAATGTCATATCCGTTGTCTACCTGTGGTGATTGGAAAATCGGATTCAGCCAGATTACATCGATTCCTAGCTTCTCCAGATATGGAAGCTTTTCCTTCAGTCCGTTCAGATCTCCGATTCCATCTCCATTAGAATCCTTAAAGCTCTTCGGATACACCTGATATACAACGCTTTTCTTCCACCAATCCGCTCTATTCATCTTCATCATCTCCATCATCTGCAATTGCATTTACATATTTAATTTCCATTCTTGCCTCTTCCACAATCTGTGCCATACGCTCGGTACTGATATAATCGTCCTGAGGCTCCATAGCAGCCGTAACTGCAAGTGGAAGATTCATTCCGCTGACAATATGAGTATGTGGACGGTTACGGTATTTGAAGAATTTCTGATTAACACTTCCAGATGTCAGATCGGTGAGGACAACCACCTCGTCTTCATCTGCGAATCCATTCATCAGTTCGTCAATCTCTTCCTCCACCGGACGGTTATCTACATAGGCACTTAAAGAAACAACCTCTGTAAGCCCGCCTGTGATAAAATTCAATGTCTCCTTTAATCCATCAGCCATTCTGTGATGAGATGCAATTACAATTACACGTTTCATAATCCATCTATTCCTTTCTCTACTATGCTTTTAATTTTATAGCTCCTGTCTGTATGATAGACAGGAGCCATTTTAGAATATTTATACCGTCAGAATTCCAAAGAATGAACAAACCAATGCAATTACGATAATCAAAAGAATTAATTTTGTAGGTGTCCATTTCTTATTTCCAAGAAGTTTGTAAACCAGTACGGTCAGAAGTACCGGAAGAAGTGCCGGCATAATCTTATCAAGGACATCTGCCTGAAGAGCAAGTTTAACTTCACCGACTTTAAAATTTAGTCCCGTTGTCATCTTAACCGATGTCGCGATCAGCGCACCGACAACGCTCAGTCCCATAATAGAGGCTGCCTCGGTAAATACTGCCAGTCGCTTTCCAAGATTTGTAATCAGCTTTGTTCCAGAAGTATAACCAACTTCAAATAATTTTGATTTCACAAACCAGAACAGAATGTTGCAGATAAACCATACAATTGCTCCAAGCGGGTTGCCCTGCTGTGCCATATATCCTGATATAGATCCCATAATTGTCGGCCACAATACCCAGATCAATGTGTCGCCGACTCCGGCAAATGGTCCCATAAGACTTGTTTTTAATGATTGTACTGTCTCTTTTGCTTCAATTCCGTCTTTTTCTTCAATGGCAAGTGTTGCTCCTAAGATGACACTGGACATAGCTGTTGTTGAATTGTAGTAGTTAAAGTGGTTATTTAACGCTGCTTTATATTCTTCATCATCTTTGTAAATCTTGCGAAGTACCGGTGCCATCGCCCAGGCAACTGCCGGTCCCATCTGAGATTCATAGTTGAAAATGTTACATGCCATGAAGTTATATCTTGCTGCTGTTCTTCTAAGATCGCGT
This sequence comes from Dorea sp. 210702-DFI.3.125, assembly GCF_020560945.1. NCBI lineage: Bacteria > Bacillati > Bacillota > Clostridia > Lachnospirales > Lachnospiraceae > Dorea > Dorea sp. 210702-DFI.3.125. The sequence goes on along the minus strand of NZ_JAJCNF010000002.1, from coordinate 198,132 downwards.
TTTGTTACTTTATATCTTCCATCTGCAGTCTGCTCTACCGGAGTCTGCGTATTTTTCTGATTTACTGTATTCATCTCATTACTCATCGAAATCATCTCCCATCTCTTCTGTTACTGTATTTGCTGCTACAGTTACTGCCTCTGTCGCATCTGATTTTCTAAGCTCTGTTGTAAAATACCAGAAAGCTGCAGCAAATCCTACAATTGCAATTCCAAGTACCGGTACATTTAAATAAGCGGAAAGTACAAATCCGATTAATATAAATGGAAGGAATTTCTTTACCGGCATGTAACGCATCAACATTCCGATTCCGACTACCGGAAGCATTCCTGCTGCTATTGAGAGTCCATTTGTTACCCACTCTGGAATAAATTTTAAAATAAAGTTTACTACATTCGCACCAAAGCATACGACAATAATGGTAGGAATCACTGTCTGGAGGGAACAGATTGCAGGTCCAAGCCATGCCTCACGGTTCATTCTGCCCCATTTTCCTGCGTTATTATCATTCTGCATCTTATGCGCTACAAAGTTATTTACAATTCTTACAACAACTTCTAACTGAATCGCAAGAAGTCCTACCGGAAGTCCGACTGCCAGCGCTGCATCTGTCCCTGTTCCGGTACGGACTGCAATAAATGTACCGATAATGGTCGCAAGTCCGTAGTTCGGAGCAGATGCTCCACCAAGCGCTGCAACACCAAGGGACATTAACTGGAAGGTACCACCAATTACAAGTCCTGTATTCATATCTCCCATAATCAGTCCTGAAATCATTCCAACAATTACTGAGAACCAGGAAAGTACGACCGGTCCATTCTGGTCAATGGTCATATAACCTGCTAAAATCACGATTAATATATCCTGTATTACTGTCATAATTTTTCACCTCAAACTCTATTTTCTAACCTTTAATCTGTTTTTTATAATGTTTCTTAGTATGCTTCCTCTGCATCTGTCGGCACATACTGAATAACTACCGGAACCCCTTTGTCTTTGATTGTCTGAAGATCTGCTCTCTCTTTATCATTCAGGGCAATGAACTTTGTAACTGCCTCTCTTCCATCTTCGTTGAACATGATTCCAAGATCAACCTTTGGAATTTCAACTCCACCTTCCATCAATTTGATCAATGTCTCTGGCTCTTTCACAAGAACCAGAACTCTCTGTCCATCATATTTTCCGGCTTTGAAGTTTGTGATTGCTGTCTCTGTACTGATAACGGAAACTCCTGTTCCTGCAGGTTTTGCCATTCTCATGCTGGCTTTAATATCATCGTTATTGCAGAGCACATCGTCTACAACCATAAATCTCTTTACCTGAAGTGCCGGTGCCCACTGATTTACTACCAGTCCGTGAATAAGTCTCTGATCAATTCTTGCTAATACTACCATTTTGTTCTCCTCCTGATTTCTTTACATTTTAATTTTTGTTTTTCATTGGTATCGATACCAATTTAGTTTCAAAATTTACCAGCACATCATTTTCTTAGTAATATTCTAATTCGATATGCTGGTTTTTTATTGTTATGACTTTTCTATGCTGACTGTCTGATGACCAATTCCAGTTCTAATTCTTTTCTAACTGTATCATCTGGTTCCTCTGAAAGCTGCCTGATAATCTCTTTTGCTGCGAGCATTCCTTCGTCCTGCACTGGTTGCCGAATCGTCGTCAGCGGGATTGGTAACAGTGACGCAATCGGCTGATCATCCACACCTACGATTGCCAAATCCTCTGGAACTTTAATCCCCTGATTTATAGCTTCTGTAAGAATTCCTGCTGCCACCTCATCACTTCCTGCAATGATTGCATCTGGACGGTTCTCCCTTTTTAGTATCTCTTCGAGAATTCTTCTACCATCGTCCATGGTCTTTGCTCTCGTAAAATTGAGATTTGGATCTGCTGTCATTCCATGTGCTGCGAGTGCTTCTATATAGCCACTGTAACGGTCACTGTCAATATTCATTCCATTCGGCTGATGCATCACCCCGCGGCTTCCTGTACAGTAGGCAATTTTCTGATAATTCTTTCCAATCAGATATTCTGTTGCTTTATAGAAACCTTCATACTGTCTTGCACGCACCGTAGAAATGCTTGTATCTTCGTTGTATTCATTGCATACAACCACTTTTCCATATTGCTCATAGGATCTGATCTTATCCCAGTCATTCTCAATCGCACAGAGGATAATTCCATCTGCATGATGCATACGCACCAGCTCCATTGCTTCTTCCTCTCGTTCCTTCTCTCCGAATGTCTGAGTAATCAGTGTTCTGTAATTGTACTTCCGGCATGTTCTCTCAATAGAATCAACCAGATATGCAAAGAAGCTGTTCGTGATACTCGGAATGGATACTGCAATATTTCCTGATCCTGATCCTCTCATCTGCCTTGCTGCCTGCAGTGGACTATAACCAAGTGCGTCCATTGCTTCTTTTACTTTCCGTTTCTTCTCTTCTGAGACATGAGGTTTATTATTAATAACTCTGGAGACTGTTGATACTGATAATCCTGACAGTCTGGCCACGTCTGATATCGTTGCCAATTTTTTGTCTCCTTTCATTCTTCCTTGTTTTTCTTTTCACCTACAGAATAATCCTGTTTTTTTAATTTGTCAAAAGCTTTTTTGGTATCGTTACCAATTTTAGTAATGTGAACAAATTTACATTTTTAAATTTGTATAGTTTGCATAGTCCGCAGTTGTAAAAGAAGTATATCATGCAATTGCATGACATACTTCTACTGCGCACCTCGCAGCAAGAATGCCGAGGCATTTTTGAACATCCGAAACTAAAAAAGGTCCACCGGACCTTTTTGTCGTATGCTTGGCAATTCAAAAGAGGAGCGATATTGTACTAAATACAATATCACTCCTCTAATTTACATGAATGACACATCAGAATTCAAGTTCACTTGAATTCTCGTATCCTTTATAGATTCAATTCTACTCTTCTGCTCCATAGAGTGTTACAAGTTTCTTCAGATACTCGTATCTCTCCATAGCTTCCTGCTCGTTTTTCTTGAACAGTCTTGCTGCCTTCTCCGGATTAGCTCTCTTCAGTGCGTTGTAACGTACTTCTCCGTCCAGGAATTCCTGATATCCTTCTTCCTTAGGCTCTTTGCTATCCAGTGTGAACTTAGCGCCCTCTGCTGCAGGGTTGAATCTGAAGTTATTCCAGTATCCACACTCTACTGCTAACTGCTCCTCAGTCTGAGCTTTGCTCATACCTTTCTTAATACCATGGTTGATACATGGAGCGTAAGCAATGATGAGTGATGGTCCCGGATAAGCCTCTGCCTCTGCAATTGCTTTTACAGTCTGGTTATAATCAGCACCCATAGCGATCTGTGCAACATATACATAACCGTAACTCATTGCGATTCCTGCAAGGTCTTTCTTCTTTGTCTCTTTACCACCAGCTGCGAACTGTGCTGTAGCACCTGTCTTAGTAGCCTTTGAAGCCTGTCCACCTGTGTTAGAATAAACCTCTGTATCGAATACCATGATGTTAATATCCTCGCCACTTGCAAGAACATGGTCTACACCGCCAAATCCGATATCGTAAGCCCATCCGTCTCCACCAAAGATCCACTGGGATTTCTTAGCCAGGAAGTCTTTGTTCTTAACGATGTCCTTACATGTATCACAATCACAACCATCTAATGCTGCAACAAGTTTATCTGTAGCGTCACCATTAGATGCTCCACAGTTAAATGTGTCAAGATATTCCTGACAAGCTGCTTTTACTTCTGCAGATGCTTTATCGCTTGCAGCAATTGTCTCAACTTCTGCTTTTAATCTCTTTCTGATAGCCTTCTGGCCAAGTAACATACCATAACCAAATTCAGCATTATCCTCGAACAGTGAGTTAGACCATGCCGGTCCCTGTCCCTTAGCGTTTACTGTATATGGTGTAGATGGTGAAGAGTTACCCCAGATAGAAGAACATCCTGTAGCATTAGCGATATACATTCTATCTCCAAATAACTGAGTTACCAGTTTTGCATATGGTGTCTCACCACATCCTGCACAAGCTCCTGAGAACTCTAACAGTGGCTGCTTGAACTGACTTCCTTTTACTGTTGCAGGTTTGAACTTCGCAACAACCTCTGGTTTTACCTCGATCTCACGACCAAAGTCAAATGCTTTCTGAGAACCTGCATTTGCTTCCATGTTCTCCATAACAAGAGCTTTTTCACCCTTCTTACCTGGACATACATTGACACAAGATCCGCAACCTGTACAGTCATAAGCAGATACTGTCATTGTAAATTTCAGTCCTGGCATACCGATCATATCGATTGCTTCTGTTCCTTCCGGTGCTTTAGCGAGCTCTTCTTCTGTAAGTGCTACCGGACGGATAACTGCATGTGGACATACATATGCACAACGGTTACACTGTACACAATTTTCTGATTTCCATACCGGAATATCTACTGCAATACCACGTTTCTCATACTCAGCAGATCCTGAAGGTGTAGAACCATCAGCATAATCAACAAATGCAGATACTGGCAGGTTATTACCTTCCTGTGAGTTAACTTTTGACTGAATATTTTTAACAAATGCAACTACATCTGCGCGGCCGTCTTTTACTTCCGGAGTAAAGAGTCCCTCATCCGGACAAGATTTCCATGAATCCGGAACCTGAATCTCTACAACCTGTTTTGCACCGGCATCAATAGCATCATAGTTCATCTGTACAATCTTGTCACCTTTTCTTCCGTAAGTAGCTTTTGCTGCTTTCTTCATAAGGTCGATTGCCTCTTCCTCAGGAATGATTGCTGCAAGCTTAAAGAATGCTGACTGAAGAACTGTATTGATACGTCCGCCAAGTCCGATTTCTTTACCAATCTTGATACCATCGATTGTGTAGAATTTAATATTGTGGTCTGCAATGTAAGCTTTTACCTGTCCCGGTAAATGTTTCTCAAGACCTTCCATATCCCATGAGCAGTTCAGAAGGAATGTTCCTCCGTCTACTAACTCCTGAACCATGTTATATTTATTTACATAAGATGGATTATGACATGCTACAAAGTTTGCTTTGTGAATCAGGTAAGTAGATTTGATTGGCTTCTTACCGAAACGCAGGTGTGACATTGTAACACCACCGGACTTCTTAGAATCATAATCAAAATAAGCCTGTGCATACATATCTGTGTTGTCACCAATGATCTTGATAGAGTTCTTGTTAGCTCCAACAGTACCATCTGCTCCAAGTCCCCAGAACTTACAGTTGATTGTTCCCTCTGGTGTTGTAACCAGCGGAGCTCCAACTTCCAGTGACAGATGTGTAAGATCATCCTCAATACCAATTGTAAATCTCTTTCTGTCAACATTGTTAAATACAGCAACGATCTGAGCCGGTGTTGTATCTTTAGAACCTAATCCATAACGTCCACAATTAACCGGAATACTATCAAACTTAGATCCTTTCAGTGCAGATACGACATCCAGATATAATGGCTCTCCTTCTGCTCCTGGCTCTTTTGTTCTGTCAAGAACATTGATATATTTTACAGTGTCCGGAATAGCGTCGATAAGTGCCTGTGCACAGAACGGTCTGTAAAGACGAACCTTTACAACTCCGACTTTCTCTCCGGCTGCTCTTAAGTAATCGATTGTCTCCTCAATAGTATCACAGACAGATCCCATAGCGATGATGACTTTCTCAGCATCCTCTGCTCCATAATAGTTAAACAGTTTATAATCTGTTCCAATCTTAGCATTAACTTTGTCCATGTACTCCTGAACGATTGCCGGCATAGCATCGTAGTATGGGTTACATGCTTCTCTTGCCTGGAAAAAGATATCCGGGTTCTGAGCGGAACCTCTCTGGCATGGGTGATTAGGATTCAGAGCATGTTTTCTGAATTCATCGATTGCATCCATATCTACCAGATCTTTCAGATCTTCATAATCCCAAGTCTCAATCTTCTGAATCTCGTGTGATGTACGGAATCCATCAAAGAAGTTGATAAATGGAAGTTTTCCCTTTAATGCTGCACAATGTGCAACTGGTGTCAGATCCATAACTTCCTGTACACTGGACTCACACAGCATAGCTGCACCAGTCTGACGACAGGCGTAAACATCAGAGTGATCTCCAAAAATTGAAAGTGCATGACTTGCAAGTGCACGAGCTGATACATGGAATACTCCAGGAAGCTGCTCCCCTGCAACTTTATATAAGTTAGGAATCATCAACAGCAATCCCTGAGATGCTGTAAATGTTGTTGTAAGTGCTCCTGCTGCCAAGGATCCATGAACGGCTCCTGCTGCACCAGCCTCTGACTGCATCTCTGTTACCTGAACAGTCTCTCCAAATATATTCTTTCTGCCTTCTGTAGCCCACTCATCTACATGCTCCGGCATAACAGATGATGGTGTAATTGGGTAAATAGCTGCTACTTCAGTATATGCATATGAAGCATGTGCTGCGGCCTGATTACCATCCATGGTTTTCATTTTTCTTGCCATTTTGTTGTTCCTCCTTAGACATTATTCAAGAAAACTAATTCTTTACATATATCTTATATTATAGTCCGGCACTTCTTAAAAGTCTAGATATTCTCCGTTTCTTTTTGTTCCTTTTTTGATACAAAATTAACGACGCTTCTAATTCTAATGCGATAACACTAAAAAAGCTGCCTAACAAGCAGCTTTTTTCTTAACCTTTATTCGATTATATACAATCAAAACAAATGATACAACTACAATGGTTCCGGCAAGAACCTGTGATACCGGAATTTCTGTCCCCGGAATCCAGAGTTGGTCTGTTCTTAATCCCTCGATCCATACTCTTCCTGCACCATATCCAAGCAGATACATCAAGAATACTTCTCCCTGGAACTTTTTATGTCTGCGATACAACAACAGTAATATCAACAAGGCGAGACACCACATAGACTCATAAAGATATGTCGGGCTCACTTGAATATAAGATACCCCATCCACTGTTTCCATGTGTTTTCTCATTAAATCCGTGATATCCGAAGATCTGACTGCATCTACCGGAAGTTTCATAGCAAATAATCCATCTGTATACTCACCAAATGCTTCCCTGTTAAAGAAATTTCCCCAGCGTCCGATTGCCTGTCCAAGTACAAGTCCAAGACCTGCTGTATCAAAGATCTGTGCTGCTGATAATTTCTTCACTTTTGCAAATACAATTACTGTAAGAACCGCTGCGATCACACCGCCGTAAATTGCAAGTCCTCCCTGTCTGAGGTTAAAAATACTAAGCAGGTCATCTTTGTACATATCCCATGAAAAAATCACGTAATATGCCCTGGCACCGATAATTGAAATGATTACTGCACAAATAGACAGATCATAATAATCTTCTTCTTTCTGTCCAGTTCTTTTTGCTTCATATACTGCCATAAAAATTCCGGCAAGAATCCCAGCACCTATGATCATTCCGTAATAAGCAATATCAAATCCAAATACCGTAATATGATTCCCTACTGAAGAAAGATGTATTCCCAGATGTGGAAAATCAATCGTTCTAGTCATTTTTCATACTTCCTTCCACACTGTGATTATACATTAAATCGGAATAACATAATATCGCCGTCTTTTACTACATATTCTTTTCCTTCCAGACGGATCAGACCTTTTTCTTTTGCAGCTGCATGACTTCCACATGCAATCAAGTCATCATAAGAAACAACCTCTGCTCGGATAAATCCACGTTCAAAATCAGAGTGGATCTTTCCTGCTGCCTGCGGTGCCTTTGTTCCCTCTGTAATTGTCCATGCACGGACCTCCGGTTCACCTGCAGTCAGATAACTGATCAGTCCGAGGAGCTTGTAGCTTGCCTTGATCAGTTTCTCAAGTCCTGACTCAGTAAGACCAAGATCTTCCAGGAACATTTTTTTCTCATCATCATCTAATTCAGAAATCTCAGCTTCAATTTCTGCACATACTACAAATACTTCACTTTCTTCTTTTGCTGCATACTCTCTGACTGCCTGAACTCCTGCATTGGAAGCTCCGTCATCTGCAAGATCATCTTCTGATACATTTGCAGCGTAGATGACCGGTTTATATGTCAGAAGATTATAACTCTTAAGCCACTCCTCTTCTTCCTCATCTTCTACTGCGTCAAATGTCTTGGCAAGTCTTCCATCTTCCAGATGTGCTTTGATCTTCTCAAGAAGAGCCAGCTCTTTTGCTGCTGCCTTGTCATTTCTTGCAACCTTAGTTGTCTTTGCAATTCTTCTCTCCAGGATCTCAAGGTCTGAGAAGATAAGCTCCAGATTAATTGTCTCAATATCTCTGAGCGGATCAATACTTCCATCTACATGTACAATATTACTGTTCTCAAAACAACGTACTACATGCACGATAGCATCTACTTCACGGATATTTGCAAGGAACTGATTTCCAAGCCCTTCTCCTTTTGATGCTCCCTTTACAAGTCCTGCAATATCTACGAACTCAATTGCAGCCGGGATGATCTTCTTCGTGTGATACATCTCGCCAAGGACATTCAGTCTCTCGTCCGGCACAGTTACAACTCCGACATTCGGGTCAATAGTACAGAACGGATAGTTTGCAGACTCCGCTCCTGCTTTTGTCAGTGAATTAAAAAGGGTACTCTTACCTACATTCGGTAATCCCACGATTCCTAATTTCATTTTCTCTATTTCCTCCTATAAATCCTTTGATTTCAAGGGATTTCAGCATACTTATTTTTGCAAGTGGGCCATTTAGTGGGCCATTATATTGCCATAAGCGCTTCTGCCACCAAGTCCATTTCTTTTTTCTTTTCTTCCTCAGTAGTATGAACATATAAGTTCATCGTAATTCCAATATTCGAATGGCCCAGTAACATCTGAAGTGTTTTCGGTTTCATTCCTGCTTCAATACATCTGGTAGCAAACGTATGTCTCAAGATATGCATCGAAAATCTTGGAATTTTTGCTTTATCACAGATTTTAAACAACGCTGTATCATATGTACTGTTCTTGACAGGCGTTCCTTTTCGACACAGAAACACAAATTCTTCCCATTCTGTTGAAATTTCTGAAATCCTCTTATTCTTTTCTTTTTGTTTTTTTAGTATAGCAACCGCTTCTTCTGTTAAGGGTATCGTGCGGTAACCTGATTTACTCTTTGGTTCTCCGATACGCCACTCCTTTGCACTGTAACGATATTCCATACTTCTGCGAATCTGAATTGTTTTGGATTTTAAATCGATATCTTTCCATTTCAATCCTACCAATTCGCCTGTTCGCAATCCGGTTTGTAGTATAAAACGATACTGATTTTCATAGCTTTGACCTTCTGCGTATTGTAAAAATGTTTTTTGTATGTCTCTTGTTAATGCAACCTTCTTCTCAGATGGCTTTCCCATATCACTTTTCACAGATTTTTTACAGGGATTGCTACACAAGACTTCATTTTCTTTTGCATACTCAAACATGTTGTATAATGCAATTCTTGCCTGATAAATTGTAGATGTACGATACTCCTGATCTGCCATATCATAAAATATTTTCTGACAGTGAAGTGGTTTCACGTCTGATAGTGGCATCTCCCCAATTACCGGTTTAATATTTTTAATATATCTCTCCGTATAATTGCGAACAGTATTTGAACGGACTGTTTTCTTTTTTATCCCAATCCAATAATCAAACCATTGATCGACCAGCATATCTGATGGCATTGAAATATCACTGTGTTCATCCACATAAGTCGCATCAGCAATCCATGCTCTGCACTCTTGCAGCTTTTTGAATCGTTTATGTTTTCTCTTTCCAAACCGATCTACAAATCTGGCTGAGTATAATCCCGTACTTTCTTGGGTTATTCCTTTGCCAAGTTCTTTGCCTTTTAAATCTTTTCCCATATTTCAGCTCCTCTCATAAGAAGCCCTAATACAGTACCTTGTATTATACCATAGCATCTTATTTTTGTGAATATTCATTTTCATCTCATCTTCTGTCATTCATTTATATTTCCACACTTTCCGAAATGAATTTTTCAAATTCTTTTCTCTTTACAAGTTTTTTCGTACCTACGTAAAGCACAAACGGACATCTCGGTTCTTTCAAAAGACTACTTATTCTATTTTGTCCGATATTACTGTATTCTGCTGCCTCTTCAATTGTAAGAGCCACTTTTTCACATATTGCAACATATTGTTTGTTCATAAAATCCTTTCCTTATTGTTTAACGTGCGTAGCATTCACTTCTATCCGCAATACACACGATCATTCTTTGTATTCAACAACGTTTTCGCTTTCTCCATTTTCATACTTGCAATTGCTTCTCGTTTACTTGTGCCTCCAACATACATTGGTGTACACATTTCTAAAATACGGTCATAGATACGTCTTTTCTCTAACATGGTCTCGCTTTTTATTTCTTTCAGCGGAAGATTGGTCGTGATGATCAATGGTCGTCCTGAACGGATCCTGCGATCTATGACGCTAAAAATAATTCCTAACGCATATTCTGAATTTCGTTCCACTCCAAGATCATCAATAATCAAAAGCTGGTAAGAAGCCAATGCATTGATATATTCCATTTTGTCTGCCAGTGGAAATATATCATCGATAATGGTATTGAAATTTGTCATCTTTACCGTTACTTCTCGTTTGAGAAGATCATTGGCAATACACCCGGCAATATAACTTTTCCCGGTACCAACCGGTCCCCAAAACAAACAACCAATATGATTTCTTTTCATTTCATCCCAGTTATCAACATAGCTTTTGGCCTTATGCATTACCGCATCTGACATATCTGCATTTTCAAATGTCCACTCTTCCATTCTGCTCTCGTCAAAACAGATGCTCGTATTTCTGCTGACTAATTCCCGGTGCTCTTTGTCTTTAAAATATTTTTGTTCTTCTTCATATGCTTTTCTGTCACAGGCACATTGCCTGGAATGTTTTTTCATCCCCATAAAACTACCCTTAGGGAAAAAAGCTTCTTTCGCTTCCCCACAGACTTTGCAATATCGCAAACCATCACTGCCTACACATACGGGATCTTCTTCTCTCATCACAAACTCTCTCCCTCCCCATAGCAATAATTTACTTCATGATATTTATTACTTTTATATTTCTCAGTTACTTTACTAGGTGCCACATTTCCGGCTTCTGCACAGCCATTTTTATGACCAGATGATGGGTGCTTTTCCGGCTCTATTACAGCCATCTTTTCAACCGCCTTATCATCAACCGGCTGTAAACCTATCTCATCAGATGGAATTTTCACATATAAATGATTAGGTTTTGAAAATCCACCGGATCTGCGAACCAATAGTCCCACATCATCTAATTCCTTCAACGCTGTTTTTACAGAAGATTTGCATTTATCGATTTGAACAGACAATTCTTCTATTGGAAATATCAAATAAACATTTCCATACTTGTCTATCCAGCTATTCTTTCTCGATATCCGCGCCCGGTCATACAAAATCATATAAAGAAATTTTGCATTTTGAGAAATGCGCAGTTTCAGCAAAAACTTCGGAAACTGGAAGTACTGAAGCATCTGCTCAGACTCCTTCATGTATTCATATTTCATTCTTTTCTCGCCTCGTTTCTGTTTCTAATTGTTGTAAAAATCATTTTTATGCCGGCTAAAAAATGTTCTTACACATATACAAAAGATGAAGGGCATAAATACAGCCTCTTAATGAAAAATTTTTATTTTTCCTGCAAAAAATACCCTTTCATTAATACGAAATGCTGAGAGACATTTTTACAGCCCCCTGAGGAAATTTTTTTATTTTTTTCGGTTAATCGAATACTTTAAAAAAAAACACTCACCTATTCACAGGTGAATGCCTTATCAAAATTTCCTTATTTTGTTGTCTGTGACGCTTGCTCAGAAACGCTTGCGTATCTGCTAAAATGTAATTGCCTGCAATTATATTTTCACGTGGGTATGGGGACGTAATCCCCATCAAGTCCGCTACTCGTAAGTAATACAAAATTGTCAAAATGACAATACTGTAATACACGGGTGGATCTTGCTCTGGTTGTAACACATGAATTCATACAATAATAGGCCCAAATGGGCACTTTCACCATTCGAGCCTATATATTATATGTCTTTGGGATAATAGCTTAAAAAGTAACTGTCTAGACCACTTTTTAAACTGTCCACTATCTAGGGTACAGTTTATTTTCAACCATACTATTTTTTATTCTTTGGCTTTATTCCCCAGAATACCACATTCATGAGTATTACGATCAACAGCACAACAGCCATTGATACCCAGAATCCCATATTGAGTCCGAGCCATTCACAAGTTCCAAAAAGTGTCATCCATAATTCTTTCCAATTCATTCTTTCTACCTCCTAGAGCAGTTCGCCATAATAGCGGACATATGCTTTTTTCAAGCTTGTTGCCAGCATCATGTACAGCAGAATACATGGGATCAGATATGCAAAATATGATGCCGGTAAAGCAACAAGACCAAGTGCAGCTCCAAATGGTGTGAACGGAATCACAGTCAGAACTGCAATACCTGTCATGGTAAGCAATGTTACCGGTGCTGATGCACGGCTCTGGATAAACGGAAGCTTTGGTGTGCGAATCATGTGAATGACTAATGTCTGGCTCCACATAGATTCCACAAACCATCCAGCCTGGAACATTCCGATATAACGTGCCTGCATAGTAGCAAGCTCTACACCGCTGTAATGGGCTGCCAGATCATTGAATAAAATGCCTTTTGATACAAATAACGGGCAGAATACAAAGTACATGAATATATAAGTTGTAAAATCAAAAATCGAACTTGTAGGTCCAATCCAGATCATAAAGCTACCCACACTGGAAGCATCCCATTTACGTGGTTTTGCAATAAACTCTTCGTCTACGTTATCCCATGGAATTGCTGTACAGGACAGATCATAGATCAGATTCAGGAAAATCAGATGTACACTCATCATCGGGAGGAAAGGTAACAGTGCCGAAGCAGCTAATACAGAGAACATATTTCCAAAGTTAGATGAGGCCGTCATCTTGATATATTTGATCATATTAGCATAAGTTTTACGTCCTTCTATGATTCCTTCTTCCAGAACCATCAGATCTTTTTCCAGCAGGATGATATCTGCGGATTCTTTTGCCACATCTACTGCAGTATCTACAGAGATTCCAATATCGGCAGCTTTCATTGCAGCGGCATCGTTGATTCCATCACCCATGAATCCTACGGTATGACCGTTTTCTCTGAGAACTGAAACCACGCGTGCTTTCTGATCCGGTGTAAGCTTTGCAAATACCTCTGTTGTCTCTACTGCTTTTGCAAGCTGGCCATCTGTCATATGATCCAGATCAGAACCCAGAAGCATGTTGCGTACTTCAAGTCCTACCTGCTTGCAGATTGTACGTGTTACCTTATCATTATCACCTGTCAAAATCTTTGTTATTACGCCGTGTGCTTTCAATGCCCGAATTGCATCTGCAGTAGACTCCTTTGGTGGATCAAGAAATGCCAGATATCCAATTAGTACCATCTCACACTCATCTTTTATACCAAATGCACCCACCGGAGAAGGATTGCTTTTTTGTGCAATGGCAAGCACACGGAATCCTTTGTCATTCAGTTCGTCTACTGTTTTCAGAATACGCCCACGAACCTCTTCTGTAAGTGGCTGCACAGTACCATCGCACTCAGCAAAAGAACAGATGGAGAGCATTTCTTCTACAGCTCCCTTTGTTACCATCTGTGTCTTTCCCTTTTTATCCTGTACTACCGTAGTCAGACGACGACGTGTAAAATCAAATGGAATCTCATCTACCTTCACATAATTTTCAGACAAATCGAGGAGCTTTGGATCTGCCGCCTCTTCTTCCTCTGTTCTGTGAATGATCGCCAGATCCATCAGGTTCTTATAACCGGTCTGGAAGTAGCTGTTTAAGTATGCATGGCGCAGTACTCTTGTATCATCTTCTCCATTCACATTCAGGTGATATTCCAACACAACCTTATCCTGTGTCAGTGTTCCTGTTTTATCTGTACAGAGAATGTCAATGGCACCGAAATTCTGGATAGAATTCAGATTCTTAACAATCGTCTGCTTTTTACTCATGGAAACGGCACCTTTTGCAAGACAGGTTGTTACGATCATCGGCAGCATCTCCGGAGTCAGTCCGACAGCCACGGAAATACCGAACAGAAAGGCATCCAGCCAGTCTCCCTTTGTGATACCATTGATAAAAAATACCAGCGGAACCATGACCAGCATAAACCGGATCAGAACCCATGACACTGCATTCACGCCTTTGGTAAAGCTTGTCTCCACTGCTTCACCTGCAATCGCAGATGCCATGGAACCAAACAAAGTGCGGTCTCCCGTGCAGACAACCACTGCCGTTGCACTTCCGGAAATTACATTGCTTCCCATAAAAGCAATATTGCTGTAATCGGTGATGCTTTCTTTCTGTGCACATACCTTCGGTGTCTTTTCCACCGGTTCGCTTTCACCTGTTAAGCTTGCCTGACTGATAAATAAGTCTTTGGCATCCAGAATACGGACATCTGCTGGGATCATGTCTCCTGCTGAAAGATGTACGATATCTCCTACAACCAGATCGTCCATAGGAATCTCAATTTTTTCCTGTTCTCTTCTTGTGACGGTGCAAGTAGTTGTGATCATGGATAACAGTTTTTCTGCTGCATTTCCACTTCTGGATTCCTGTACAAAACGAAGCGTACCGGAGATCATAACCATGGTCAGAATAATCACCACTGTTAATGGATCAAAATCTTCCGGTGAACTTCCTAACAGAGAAAAATATGGAAAAACCATATCTGTCATAGTAGAAACAACTGCCAGACAGAAAAGGATTGCTGTAAATGGATTGATAAATGCTCCAGCCAGACGTTTCGCAAGGGATTGTTTCTTCTCATGCGTTACTTTATTCGTTCCATATTTTGTCCGACTTACCACTATATTTTCAGCATCCAGTCCACGAAGTGTTGTGTGCAGACTCTTCAAAACCTCCTTAATCGGATTGGTAGCCGCATGTTCGATGCGGTGGTTCTGCTCGTCACGGATCACAGCTTGCTGTGCTGCCTGCCGAACAGCCATACGATTTTCTTTCTTATTCATTGGTCTTTACCTCCTTGTTTTGCAATTATTTTTTATAATATCGATCACTTTTCTCGATATACCAAAGATCAAATCCCGCCACAATAAACCATGCAACCATAGCAGTCACAAACCAGTGATTTTCAAAGCCTGTCCATAGACCTTTTAGCAGAAAAATCAATCCATTTAATGCAATGACTTCACCGATGTTACGACAAAGCGGCACAATTTTAATCTTCTCTTTCTCTTCCTGCGGCATGTTTTTCCAAGAAGAGAAATGAATATGGCCTTTTCCACATGCAAACATAAAACCGGCAATCGTGAAAATGATACCAAAAAAGATACAGGTTAAATTCATGGTTTTCTTCTCCTTTCATTGATTCCTCTCGTTATGAGCTTATTTATTTTCTGAAGCCTGATAAGCAATTTCACCATCGTAACTGCTAAAAAAATCCAAACAACCACAGATATTTGATACCAGACCTGTATCACCAAAATTTGGTGAGCCGGAAATATAAGACTCACACAACTGCATGCTGCAGTGAATAAAATATAAAGAATGAAAAAAATTATCCATCTTTCACTTTTGATTTTTTTCAACTACAACACCTCCCAACCTGCACTGATTACTTCCGGAAGTTCCAATGCCTGACCAACAATACCTTCCAGAACATTGCTTTTCGGTTTTCCCGCAGAACAATACTTCGCTATGATCTCGACTTTATCCCCCACAACATCTCCACTTTCCAGATGATTCAGATACAAGGTCTTACTGGAATTGCTAGTGATCAGTAAAAGTCTTATTTCCTGTTCTGCATCTTCCTGACAAAGTACTGTGATGCAGTATTCTTTTTCAGATTCATCTCCTACAGCAATCGGATTAAGTTTTCTTGCAAGCGGACGCAGAATCAGATTTGAACCAATCAAAATGCCTGCTGCAGAAACTGCCATTATAAACATTCCTGTGCTGGCAAGAATACCAATTGCCGCTGTACACCAAAGTGTTGCTGCTGTATTCATTCCTCTTACCGTACCGCTGTCTTTAAAGATCACACCACTGCATAGGAATCCAACACCGGAGATAATGCTGCTTCCTACACGAAACACCTGATCGGAACCATAAAGCATTGGAAATAAAGTAAAAAAACTGGTTCCCATACAGATCAGAACATTTATCCGTATTCCAGCTGGATGCCCGGTCAACTGCCTTTCCAATCCGATAAAAAATCCAAGCAACACGGATAAAGAAATTCTTAAAACAAAATCTGTGTATACCATACATACCGCCTCCCTTCGACCTCTTACAGAATACAAAAAAAGCAAGGAGAATCACATGACCAAAATCTTGCGATTTCCTTGCGATTTAGCAAGAACTATGAGAAACACACTCCGCGAGTTTCTCATAGTTATCGCGACAGTCGCCAAGGCCTCGTGCAAGCACGGACTTTGGCTCGTTGTTCGCGTAAATTACAAAAAATTTGGCGGACTGCTTTCAGCCCGCCTGTTTTACACCTTATCATTAAATTTATATCCGATCCCCCAAATCGTAAGTATAAACTTTGGTTCATCCGGATTCGGTTCAATCTTCTTTCGCAATTTTCGAATAAATGCCATGATATTACTGTCATCTAAAAGATAATTTTCAGACCATACTGCCTTATAGATCTGCTCTTTTGTAAATACTTCTCCTCTGTTTTCCGCCAGAAAATACAGGATATCAAACTCCTTAGGAGTCAGGGAAACCGCTTGGCCCATTCTAGTAACGCTCCTGCTTTTCGGATTGATTACTAATTCCCCAATTTTCATCTCATCCGAAAGATTGAGAGATGCAATTTCTGAATTATTTGCAGTGCTGAGCAGTAATGAATTTATCTCGCCACTCACCATATCATAGATACCAGAAAGCAGTTCTTTCGCACTGTCACTTTCTGGTGGTTCTTTGATCAGCTTTTGAAGGAGCCATTCCTGCAGGACAGAATCCATGGAAATAACACTGATATTCTTTTTCATGATGGTTTCCCTCCTTTCAGATCAGCCCATGATATTTCTTCTGATAAACAGTTTTGACCACCGTAGTCAGAAGCATATAGAGTAAGACTACAACAAATAAAAACAGGAAATACATGATTGGCAATTTCGTCAATCCAATAACACCTGCGCTTTTGGTAAAAGTAAGTGAAGTAAAGACAATAATTCCTGCAAAGGTCGTACAAACAACCGGAATGGAAGGACTGCTCTGCACAAATGGTATCTTCCTTGTCCGAAGAAAATGAAGGATCAAAACCTGCGTCCACATCGATTCTAAAAACCATCCTGTCTGAAACAAAGCAACATACTGCGACTGCATCACTGGATCTACCATGTTCAGATACGTTGTATCGCCACACAATAATGGACAGAGAATATAATACAAAAACAGAAATGTCACGATATCAAATATCGAACTAATAGGACCAAAAAATAACATAAATCGTCCCAGCGTCTTTCCGGACCAGTCTCTTGGCGAGAGTGTTTCTTCCTCATCCACATTATCCCATGGAAGGATGATACATAAAACATCATACAGCAGATTCAATAATAAAATCTGCAGAGATGTCATTGGCAAAAATGGTAAGAATGCACTGGCACATACAACAGAAAAAATATTGCCAAAATTAGAACTTGCCGTAATCTTAATGTATTTGAGCATGTTTGTAAATGTTTTACGCCCTTCCAGAATCCCCTGCTCTAATACACCTAAATCCTTTTGAAGCAATACGACATCCGCTGCATCTTTCGCTGCATCTACCGCTGTATCTACTGAAATACCAACATTCGATTCACAAAAAGCCGGGATATCATTGATTCCATCTCCCAAGAAACCTACTGTATGTCCATTTTGCCTTAAAGCAGAAACAATACGGACTTTCTGCCCTGGTGTTAATTCTGCAAATACATGAATATTTTCTACTGTTTTGCCGAGTTCATCGTCCGTCATCTGATCCAAATCTGCACCAGTCAATATGATTTCTGACGGGATTTTGACCCTTCGGCAAATAGATGCTGCCACATCAGCCTGATCACCTGTCAGTATTTTCGGTGTTACCTGCAGTCTTTTCAGAGCCTCCACAGATGTCTTTGCTGTCTTTTTCGGTGCATCAAAGAATGCAAGATATCCCATCAGGATCATATTGTTTTCGTCTGTCGGTATGATCTGATCCTGTTTCTCAATCTTTTTCCGTGCAACAGCAATCACTTTCATTCCATCCTGCAGCATCTCATCCACTACAGAAGCAACACTCTGCATCCCGTTTTTTTCCATCGGTAGGATTTCGCCACGAAATTCCACATGACTGCACCGAGACACAATCTGGGAAATATTACCCTTCATAATAAGCTGGCAATCTCCATTTTTATCTGTCACCAGTGTACTAACAAATTTGCGGGAATAATCAAATGGAATTTCATCCTCTTTCTGATACCGCATAAGAAGATCAGAAAAATGCTGTTCATGCCCAGGCATCGTCTGGCAGGCAAGAATTGCATTATCAATTGGATTACATACACCGGAATGGAAAGCACTATTTAAAAAAGCAAAATCCAATACCTGCCCACTTTCGTTTCCCAGCACATCCATATAGTATTCCAATAGGATACTTTCATTGGTCAGTGTTCCTGTTTTATCCATGCAGAGCACATCCATGCTACCAAATCCTTGCATTGCATTAATGTCTTTAATGATTGTCTGCTTTTTACTCATACTCAGGCTGCCCCTTGCAAGGCAGGCTGTGATCACCATCGGCAGCATTTCCGGCATCAAGCCAACGGCAACAGACAGTGCAAAGGCAAAAGATTCCAGCCACCTTCCACCTGTGATCTGCAATAGTATGAATACAATAGGAATCAATACTGCAATAAAACGAAGCATGACCCAGGCAATAGAGTTGGCTCCTTTTTGAAAAGACTGTTTTTCATCTGGATCTTCTTTCGTAAAACTACCATATAGTGTGTCTTTTCCGACTGCAAGCACAATACCCTCACCTTTTCCACTGATGACAGTTGTTGCCATAAATGCAAGATTTTCAAGTTGCGTCAAGGATTCCGAATTACTGTAACTCAATGCCTGTGCATTTTTTTCCAGGATCGCACTTTCGCCTGTGATCGCTGCCTGGGAGAGAAAGAGATCACTTACTTTGGTGAGTCTCAGATCAGCCGGAACACGATCACCTGCCACAAGCAGAACAATATCTCCAACCACCAGTTCCTCAGCTGGAATCTCTTTCACTTCTCCCGCACGCCGTACGGTAATGCTTTCATGTATCAGCCGGTTTAGCTGTTTTGATGCATTCTTTGCACGAAGTTCCTGAACCAAACGGATTGTTCCGCTAATCAAAATCATTGAAAAAATGATAACCGCAGTCGTTGCATTTCTGGCAAAATTCGATACAAGAACCACATCTGTAGCCAGTGAAATGATTCCAAGAACTAAAAGAATGATATTAAATGGATTGATGAAGGCACGCCGCAGTAGTCGTAACATGGTATCATTTCTTCTTTGCGAGAAACTATTTACACCATACTTCTCTCTCATCAATTCAACCTGTGATTGTGACAGGCCTTCCCCTGATATCTCTAATTCCTGATATATTTGTGATACTTCTCGATAAGCATATTTCTTAATACAACAATCGATCAGTGTAGTTTTAGGCATATAGACTTGCCTCCTTTCTCAATACCGATATATTTATTTTAACATTATCTTAAAAAAACTCCATGCTTAGATTCTTGCTTTTTTCTTGCGATTACATTGATAATTTACTTCTACACCGCACCTCTTTAAAACCAATAAACTCAAGGCCTTTGTTCCGTCCCTTAAACACTGCCGTGACAATTAAAAGCAAAGCATAATACAACAACGTTCTGTTCGATACTAGAAATATATCATCAGCATACAGTTTGAGCGGAAAAAGTCTCATGGTCATGAGCGAAAATGAAAGCAAAATTTATTAGATGGTACAACATACTATGCCTTTAAAATTCCAGTTACATATTCATATTGGAACCTAATCATCTGTTATTTTTATTATAATACTTGAAAAAAAAGAAGCACTCATACAAGCGCTTCTTCTTACCATATTAGGACTTCGACCAAAAGTTAGTGGGCCACAAAGTGGGCCATTTTTCAAAAAATTACATGAATTTATATAGAGTTTTATCCAAGTCGAAAATCCGCTAAATGCTCTAGCTATCAGCATTTAAAGGCATTTAACAACTTATATGGACATTTATGAAACCTGTCTCGTAATAACGATTCCTAATTTCATTTTTGTATTTCCTCCTATAAATCCTTTGATTTCAGCATACTTATTTTTGCAAGTGTGCCATTTAGTGGGCCATTGTTTTTTCTTTCCAAATCAATCTGCAAATCTGGCCGAGTATAATCCCGTACTTTCCTAGGATATTCCCTTGCCAAGTTCTTTGCCTTTTAAATCTTTTCCTATATTTCAGCTTCTCTCATAGAAACCCTAATACAGTATCTTGTATTATACCATAGCATCTTATCTTTGTGAATATTCATTTTAGGCATTATAAGGATATAAAATTTGCGGACATAAGAAAAAAGGAAGGCTCTCAGCCTTCCAAATAAACTTATACATCAGAGAACTCGTGCCATACCGCTTCTCTGTTATGTTCAAGCATACTTACTTTCTGAATCAACCCATAACAATCTTCATCGTAATCCGGTTTAACAATTACTAAATCGTCATCCTCACTTTTTCTCTTTATATGGGAACTGCTTATCAAACTCTTCTGCTTCCTGCTCATCTACAAGATAGCCTTCTGGTGTGGCATACTCTCCAGTAATCCCATCAAGATAACCCGGAATCAGTTCCTTACATAGGAAAAATGATGCATCCTCTCCCTCCGGCAATCCATGATATCGGATACCATACTCGCTTGCCGGTTTGAATCCACTCTTCCCATAAAAATCAATATTTCCTTCCAAGCATAATGCACCGCAGCCTAGCTCTGCAGCTTTCTCCAACGAATAATCAAGCAGACTTTTACCATATCCTTTCCGTTTATATTCGTTCTTGATACAGATTGGTCCCATCGTCATAATGGAAATACTTGTGGCATATCATATTCTGTTGCCTGTTCACCATCCTGCTGCTCCATACGCCCCACAATACAATCAAAAATATCTCTTTTGCTTTTGTAATGACGGTACAATGCCCCTTTTGTCATATCCTGCTATCTGGCTGACTGAGACAGCCTCGTAACCATCTCTGGCGAACAAATGCAGTGCCACAATTAATATTATCTCTTTTTATAAATCAGAAGCTCCGGATTTTCACCATCCTTCTCATATGTACATATCAGAATAAAATCCATACTTGCCAGGATACCGAAACACCTGTCTCCTCCGAATTCGGACTCCAATTGATTACCCAAGTAGGTTTTCTCATCATCAAGGAATTTCACTTTTTGTCCATTCGGCAGAGTATATTCCAGATTCACATATTTCCCCACAAGTGCATTTAGTTTGTCTACCCTTGGAAGTCCGTCTATATGCAGATCATTAATTTCATTTATCAATTGCTTTTTAAACTCTTCAAACTGCCCATTGTCACTAAGTTCATCATACCTTTTCCAGTAATCTAACTTTGGAAGCATTTCTTTCAGATAAAAGCGTGCCTGTTCTTCAGTAAAATTTTCATTTACCATATTCTTTACACATACATCAATCAATTCATCCATATCATTATATGTGTATGTTCCATCTGCATAGCACCATTTACAATACTCCTCATTTAATGTGCCATCCTTATCACGTCCCAATATGGAATCATCATCAATTGGCATCCCGCAGCACTGACAGATCAGCTTTCTGGGTTCTCCCAAAAGCGTATTGATGGAAACATCAAATTCTTTCGATAAGAGCTTAAGTGTATCCGTATTTGGAACTGTAGCTCCATTTTCCCAACGTGATACTGCCTGCCTTGTAACCATGATTTTATCTGCCAGCTCGTCTTGTGACATTCCTCTTTCTGTGCGAAGTTTCAAAATAATATTTTTTATTTCCATAATCATCACCTCCGTTATCTTTATCATATCGATAAATCTGCAGTCTGAAAAGCAACCTGCTGTTGCCATAAATATTAACAGCTGCAAATGATAACATTACACACACTGCAATCTGAATCGGCCAATGAAATGTAAAATATGACAATTTATTTTCCATATAAATTTTCACACCAACCAAGACTACCACTCCCGCAGTAAACAACAATCCCATCACACACATAAAATAATAACTGCCTTCGCCAAAGAGCATTAATTTCATCTGCTTATCCGTCATCCCGATACTTTTCATAATATCAAATTCTTTTCTCCGAGCGTACATCCCGGTAAATACGACGTTACAATAATTGGTCAATCCCGCAATGAATAATATGATGCTTATAGCACCTAGGAGAATTCGATTTCCTCTCATATATGTTTCTTTTTGTTGCATCAGGTCTGATTTACAGATAACAAAAACTCCTGCTTCGCCGGTTCCTTCATCCATCGATACTTCTGTCATTTCGGATCGTTTCTTATTTTCCTCGGATATCAGCTCGCTGATCTGTGTTTTCACATAAGGTTCTTTTTCCGGATCAGCAGTTAATTCCATTGCTAATATCTTTTTCTCAGTTGGTATCTTTTGAAAGCCTTTCTCACTGATAAAATAATATAAGCTGCCTTCTCTACCATGCCAGGATTGATGTATTTCCGGGAAATCATCACTTTGCCTGTCTAAATAACCACATAGAGGAAATGTTTCAGATTCTTTTTGAGGGAATTCGTCTTCCTGTTGTTTCTCTTTATTCTCAGAATTACTTTGTTCTTTTCTACGAATCGCATCTTCTCTTGAAAGCAAAGTTTTAAAGTATACCGGTTCGCCAATTGCTTCATCTGCAAGTTTTTGCTGTTCCGGGGTCAGCATATGATCATGTATGATCAGCACACCATTTCCTTCTTCCAAAGATTTCAAATCAATATTGAGTTGATTATCCTGAACGTATTTCTTAAGCGACAAGATTTGATTTTCATTTAAAATCTGCACCGTATCCCAACTGAATCCTTCCACCATATTGTCATTTGTAAGATCTGAAAGCCCCTCGTCATAAGGACGAATTCCTTTCTTAGACATAACCGTAGTTACATAAGCTCCTTCAATCAGATTTGAATTTTCCCAATCAATACCATCTATCTTGTGTAGTTTTTTCTCCAACTCTTGAGAGATTGGTGAAAATTCATCATAATCATTATCATACAACAGTTCCACACCGTCTCCCTGTGTCAGTAAAGGATCAACATCGATTTCTCTGGTTTTATATTCTTCCCCACATCCCTGGCTTTTCCCGAATTCGCTAAACTCTCCTGCCAGCAAAAAATCAGGACGTTTTTCAAGAAGATGCTTATAATCGCATCCATTTGTAAGTACATTCATTAGAATAAAAGACAGGACTCCTAAAAATATGGAAATACTTGTAATGATAAATCGTGCTTTATGTCGTGTTATATTTCCCCATGCAATATAAAACATTTCTCCTATTTCAGAACGTTTCAACACCATTTCCACAGGATGTTTTATTTTTCTGTTAAGCTTATTTCCATCATAAGTGGCACTCTCAACGCAAGACAGAGTCGTTATTTTTCTAATAACACCTTCCGATGCTATCCACAGAATTCCATTTACAAATAGAACAGAAATCAAAAGAATCCACGGCCTGAAAAAGGAAAGTATTGTATTCCCTCCCATTTCCTGATAAAAATGGAAGCCTAATAGTTCCGGTATTATTAAAACTAAAATCACTGCTGAGATCAAACTTCCCAAGACAGAACCTTTTAACATGAGTAACCTCATTTGTTTCCGGTATATTTTTGTAATCTGTCTTTCTGTGGCTCCGATCGTGTGGAGCAGTCCGAGATTTTGAACATCTTCGCTCATGGATATCCAAAGGACATTGCGTACAAGGAAATATATTCCACACAAAATTCCTATTGTTCCTAATATCACCATCTCATATCCACCTGCGAATTTAGAAACAGCAGTATATTGTGCTGTATCAGAAACGTATATCTTCTGATCTGCACTCTTCATCGGCAATGTCTGATATAATTTTTCCTCTGTTTTACTCCTGTTTAAATGATCACTCTGACTGAAAAGTAAAGTATAAGGACCCTTTTCCAGTTTCAACTCTTTAATTTTGTCATGTGAAATATATCCGATTGCTAATTCATTTCCAGAGTCTGTATACCAGCCACACAATTCGAATTTTTCTTTCGAATGTTCGAACACACCTTTGTATACATCTAAGTTTATTTCCATTCCTTGTTCCGGTTCAGAGATACCAAGTTTTTTCAATGCCCGCTCAGATAATAGAATTTCTTCCTTTTTCTGCGGATAATTCCCAATCACATTGGTATATGCCGGCCTCAAAAAATTGTTCCAACTTTCTGAATCAGCCCAAACTACGTTGCATATCGTTTTTTCATTATTCTTAGAAATATCTGTAGCTTCACCTACAAAAATACTTTTCCCAACTTGTTTTATATAATCCAGTTGTTTTAATTTTGCATATTGTTCTTCTGTTCCATCTTCTATTCTGCCCGAAGAAGCAGCTCCATTTTCTCTGATTAATTTTATTTCTTCTGCCTGTATTTTTCCAAAAGAGATTCCGAATACCATGGTAATCGCAACAATTCCGATTACTACCGAGCAAAATAAAATCGTATTTCTCACCTTTTTTGTGCCTGAAAAATTTTTAGCCAGAAATCGGATTATGTCTTTATTGTTATTTGGAATGTTCTTATGAAACATAGTAATCCCTCCTAACAATCGTTACAATCTCTTGTATAGATTTTCCCATCGGACATACGTATTACTCTGTCTGCCATCTGTGCTACTTCCTCTTGATGAGTTACGATCAATGTCGTCTGATGGAATCTTGCGGCACAGGATTTTAGTAATCCCACAACTTCCATACTTGTAACAGAATCCAGATTTCCGGTCGGTTCATCCGCCAGGACAATTGCCGGTTTCGTTAATAATGCCCGCGCTATAGAAACTCGCTGTTGCTGCCCACCAGACAGTGTTGATGGGAAACGTTCTAATTTATCTTTTAGTCCAAGTGTTTCTACAATTTCATTGAAAAAATCCACATCGATTTTCTTACCATCCAGTCGCATCGGAAGAACTATATTTTCGCGTATGCTAAGAGAAGGTATCAAATTATATTGCTGAAATACAAATCCGATATTTCTTCTTCTGAATATCGTTCTTTCTTCCTTGTTAAGATCTTTTAAACTTGTATTTCTGATCCAAACACCTCCAAAATCCGGAGTGTCAAGACCGCCCAAAATGTTCATAAGTGTTGTCTTTCCACATCCAGACGTACCGACAACTGCTATAAATTCGCCCTCTTCTACTGTTAGTGACACACCATCTAAAGCACGCACTTCATATGTATCGGATGTATAATATTTTTTAAGATTTATGGCTTTAATTATGTCCATCTTTTCTGTAACCCCCTTTCGCAAATGCTGCATTTTTTCAGCCATACTCTATTTTACATGGTACATCTTACAAACTTCTTACAAGGTGCATATGAATTGTCTATATCGGAAGATTCACCTCTATAAGGAACCCTGGATTCATTTGTTTTGCTTTGATCATCCCTTTTTGTAATAAAACAATCTCTCTGGAAAGATATAAACCAATTCCACATCCTTCCTGCCCTCTTGCCTGCTCACCACGATAAAATCTTTGAAAAATTTTATTTTCTTCTCCATCTCTTATCCCAATTCCATAATCTCTTATCTGAATTTTATAAAACATTTCCGTTTGTTTCATTGTGATATCGATCGTACTATTGCTTTTGCTATATTTGACTTCATTATCAAACACATTATAAAATGCCTCACACATCCAGTTTTTATCATGTTCGCAAATGATTTTCTCCGGCAATTCTACTTGAAAAAAGATACCTTTATCTTCTGCCTTTTTTTGTATTTGCCCTAATGCATTTAGAATTGTTTCGACAAGATTTTCTTTTTGCATGTGAACTTGTATGATTCCTTGCTCTAATCGAGCAGTTTTTATAAAGCTTTCCACTAAAAAACATAATTGTTCTTCACTCGTTCGCAAGTCTTTCATGTATTCTGTATTCAATACTTCTTGCGTTTCATCCAATGACTCTTGCAGCAATTCTGTATAATTTTTTATATTCGCCAGCGGTGTCCTTAGTTGATGCGCTATCTCAGAAATCAATTTTTGTATCTCATATTGACTTTTTTCGGCCTCTTTTCTTCTTCCTTCTAACATTTCCTGTAAACGGATTAACTGATTGGCTGTTTTAGAATAAAGCGTTTCCTTCCCTATATCAGAATCATCTAAGTCATTGCCATTTATTAAAGATTCGGTCAGTTTATATATTTTGTTCATTTCCTTTGTTCTAAAATGATTTTCAACTAAATATACAGTGCTTCCTCCGAGTATGAAACCTACTAAAAATACTGTGAAAATTGCTGCAGCCATGCTAATCTCCCATTCTATATCCCATTCCAAATACATTACTGATAACATTCGATGAATCATTTAATTTCTTTTTCAATCTGCTGATCATAACGCTAATTGTGTTAGGATCAATGAATTCACTATCGATTCCCCATATATTTTCCATTATCATCTCTTTTGTAAGAACCTGATTCTGGTTCATAATAAAATATTCCAAAAGCTGATACTCTTTGAGTGTTAACGATATTTCTGTTTTTCCTACAAAAACCTGTTTTCTATCCGAATACAAGATAACCTGCCCGCACATAAAAACATTTTCATTTGATTTTCTCTTCAAAACAACTTCCATACGTTTTAACAATACCTTTATTGAAAATGGTTTGACCACATAATCATCTGCTCCTATATCAAACGCTTTTAACATATCTTTTTCATCATCTTTTGCAGTTAAAAAAATTGCCGGGATTCTTCCATTTTTTTGAAGTTCCTGATATAGATTTATTCCATCTCCATCCGGTAATCCAATATCTACAATCAACAAATCTACAGAACTATCTATATTTTTAATTGCTTCTTTTCTTGAAGCGGCAAGAATCGTTGTATAACCTTGATTTTGCAATGATGTATCTAATGCTTTTCTTAACAAATTGTCATCTTCTATAATTCCTATTACCATACACACCTCCTGATTTTTCTAACTTATATATTAAAAAATGTCCTTGCATTCTTACCGTTATGTAAAAAAGCAGGATATATCCTTTTTTCGAGAACATATCCTGCCTGATATTTTATGACCCCAACATCATTTTGTCTGTTTACTTTTTATCCCGGGTTTCCATCAGAATTACAATCCCGGAACCAAATGTAATCTTTACTTCATCTTCTTCGAACTGGTTGCTGACACACAGACTGTCATAAGGTGTGAGCTGATGATCATGAAGCGGATATTTCGCACCTTCAATGCTCAAACTGTAAATCTCCTGTCCTAATGGGAATATTGAAAAATACGGTCCATATGCATCCTCGCGACGGATCACTGTGTCGCCGCCGATCAGGCGAATCTTATTCTGGGAATCCAGAATGACCGCATCAACCCCCGCTTTAAATGGAATTGTGAGTGTCTGTACATTTGCCCACAGATGGTCGATTCTTCCACCGGTCGCTCCGAGGATATAGATTTCACTGGCTCCAAGTGTCATTGCCAGGCGAATTGCGATTTCTGTATCTGATGCATCTTTTACCGGATTAAATTCGCGGATCGGAACTTTCGTCTCATTGCGGTAATAGTCTCCGATTTTCTGGTCTACACTGTCGAAATCTCCAACAATATAACTTGGAAGTATCTTTTGATGATAAAGAAATTCCATTCCCTTATCAACACCAATAATAAACTGACTGTCCAGTGTTTCAAGTTCTGATAATACAAATGATTCCTCTAACTCTCCACCACTTACAATCACAATTTTCTTACTCATAAGTCTTCAAAATCTCCATCATCGCTTTTGTATTTTCTGCCGGGTCTCCTTTAAATACTGCTGAACCGGCTACAATAATATTCGCTCCTGCATCCAGTACTTCTTTGACATTAGTCTGGTAGATTCCTCCATCGACCTGGATATCTACGGAAAGTCCCTGATCTGTGATCATTTTTCTCGCCTCACGAATCTTATCCAGAGATTCCGGAATAAACTTCTGTCCTCCAAATCCCGGATGTACACTCATGATCAGTAACATATCAATGTCTTTTAACAGATCCTCTACTTTTGAAACCGGTGTTTCCGGGCAGATAGAAAGTCCTACTTTCATTCCACACTCACGAATCTTCGCAATTGTAGCGTTCACATCTTCACAAGCTTCCAGATGAATCGTCACGATATCGGCTCCTGCTTCTTTAAAAGCCTCCACATAACGAATTGGTTCCTGCACCATAAGATGTGCATCCATAACCTGGTCTGTTGCATTGTGGATAGATTTTAATACCGGCATTCCAAAGGAAATGCTTGGCACGAACATTCCGTCCATAACATCAAAATGCAGATATTTTGCACCATTATCCTCTGTAAGTTTCATCTGCTCTCCAAGAACTTTAAAATCTGCCGACAATATTGACGGCGCTAAAATGTAATCCATAACTAGTACCTCCTCTTATTTTTCAATTCCTCATATAACTCTTTATAATCTTCATACCTGACAGCATGAATCTTTCCTTTTTCGACGGCTTCTTTCACAGCACAACCTGGTTCATGAATATGATCACACCCATTAAATCTGCACTGACCTTCATATAGCTCAAACTCCGGAAAATAATATTTCAGCTCTTCTTTTTCAAAATCATTCACATATAATGAACTGAATCCAGGCGTATCCATAATATAAGAATCTTCACCAATCATAAATAATTCTGAATGTCTTGTCGTATGCTTTCCTCGTTCAATCTTCCTACTGATACTGCCGGTTTCCATATTGGCCTTTGGATTTAAAAGATTGATAATTGACGACTTTCCGACCCCGGAAGGACCAGCAATTGCTGTAGTCTTACCTTCCAGCATCCTGCGCAAAGTTTCCATATTCTTTTCTTCTTTTGCACTGACAAATATAAGCTGGCACCCACATTTTTCATAGATTTCCGCCAGTTCCGATAATTTTTCTTCAGAAGCAATATCCTCTTTATTAAAGCACAAAATCACCGGTATCTCTTTCGTCTGCATCATAACAAGAAATCTGTCAAGCAGGTTAAAATGCGGGCTTGGCTTTGCCACTGCAAATACGACCAGTGCCTGGTCAATATTAGCAACTGCTGGTCGGATCAATTCATTCTTTCTCTCAAAAATGTTTATAATACTTCCAGTCTTTTCCACTTCACTTAAAACTTCGATTTCTACGTCATCGCCTACCAGTGGTTTTTTCTTATCCTTGCGAAAGATTCCTTTCGCTTTACATTCATAAACACCGGATTCTACTACATGAACGTAGTAGAATCCGGCAATTCCTTTTACTATCTTTCCCTGCATCTTTTTCTATATCCTATTGCTGACCGCTGTCACTTCCACTTCCACTGCCGCTGTTGCCATTGTCCGTATTTCCACCAGTATTCGTGTTATCAGACGGTTTCGGTCCACGGCTTAACACATAAGTGATCGTGCTGCCTTTCGATACACTTCCTGAAGCCGGGCTCATAGAAATGATTGTTCCCTCTTCATAGTTACTGCTGTATTCATCTTTCTGCTTACTTGCATTCAAACCGTTCTGAGATGCCCATGACAGAAGTTCTTCCTCATCTTTTCCTGCAAAGTTCTGGATACTTACCTTATCGCTGCCACTGCTAAGTACCAGATTGACGGCTGTTCCGGCTGATACTTTTTTACCAGGTGTCACGCTCTGAGAAATAACATTTCCCTTTGCTACACTGTCATCATGCTGGGTGCTGGTAGATCCTACAGTAAGTCCTGCTGCCTGAATCTCACTTCTGGCATCTGCTTCAGATTTTCCACGCACATCCGGTACTGTCTTCTTCTGAGCTCCCTTACTTACAATCATCTTAACCTGCGTGTCTTTTGCTGCCTTGGAATTTGCTGCAGGTGTTGTACTGATTACATTACCTTCAGCTACATTATCATCATACTGAAATTCTGAAATAGGTTTAAATCCTGCATCTGTCAATTTTTTCTGAGCTTCATCCTCACTCATGCCAGATACATCCGGCACAATAATCTCTTTTCCAATTAATGCGGAACTTACAACTACATGAACGGTTGAATGTTTCTTTACCTTTGTTTCGGCTTTTGTCTTCTGCTCACTGACTGTTCCTTCCTCATACTTCTCAGAATCTTCTCTAGAGTCAACTTTAATTCCAAGTTTCTTATCTTTCAGTGCTTTTGTTGCTTCTTCTTCTGTCATTCCGACAATATCAGGTACTTTTACTGTATCTTTGTCTGATGAATCTTCTGTTGTTGTTCCGGATCCAATAGATTTAAAAATTCCTGCTGCTTTTCCGACTGCAAAAATCAAAATAAATGCAATGATCAGTGCCACTACGATCATTAGAATCTTCATGACCTTGTTCATATGTGGATTAACTTCTTCTGCGCCTTTTCTGCCATCATAATCGTCATCATCGTACTCTTCGTCGTCATCATCATAACGGTCATCACCATAATCATCGTCATAGTCATCGGCGCCATAATCATCGTCATCTCCGTAATCATCATCATAGTCGTCATAAGAACTTCTGATATCATCCAGTTCATCATCTGTGATAATCACTGTATCTGCATTACGAAGTGGCGGAATTTCAACAAAATCCCCGTCCGGATCCATCATAGATCTCTTCAGATCTCTTGTCAGATCTGCTGTACTTGCATAACGTCTCTCACTGTTCTTCTGGGTACATTTTAAAATAATCTGCTCCAGACTGTACGGAATATCCGGTGCATACTCTGACGGAGGTGTGATTTCCTGCTGCAAATGCTTCATAGCAACTTCCACTGTTGACTCTCCGTCAAATGGTACTCTTCCGGTTACCATCTCATATAGTGTGATACCAATTGAATAAATGTCACTCTTCGCATCACTATAGCCGCCTCTTGCCTGTTCCGGAGATGTATAATGAACAGATCCCATTGCATTGGAACTGATCGTATTAGAAGTAACAGCCTTGGCAATCCCAAAATCAGTCACTTTGACCTTACCATCTCTGGATATCATAACATTCTGAGGTTTAATATCACGATGTACGATACCTGCCGCATGTGCTGCCCCGATACCATTGCACATCTGAATTGCAATGCTAATGACTTCTTTATGGGAAAGCTTTCCCTTCTTTTCAATATATTCTTTTAAAGTGATGCCCTCTACCAGTTCCATCACCATATAATAAAGTCCCCGGTCCTCTCCGACATCATACACATTTACGATATTCGGATTCAGAAGTCCTGCGGCTGCCTGCGCTTCTGAATGGAATTTACGGACAAAATTCTCGTCTTCGCGATATTCTTTTTTCAATACTTTGATCGCGACATAACGGTTCAGCATTGTGTCTTTTCCCTTATAGACATCTGCCATACCACCGGCACCAATTTTGCTCAGTACCTCGTATCTCTTTCCTAATACAATACCATCTTTTACCATGCACTCACCTCATCTGCAAGCGGCTCAGCTAAAACAACCCCTATGTTATCTCTCCCGCCATTGCTGTTTGCTTTTTCGATCAACATCTGTACTGCCTCGACGATGTCTCTCGCTCCCTTTACAATATCAAACATATCCTCATCTTCAACCATATTACTGAGACCATCGGTACACATCAGGATCATATCCCCCTTTTTCAGCCGATATTCATAAATATCAGCCTCTACTTCTTCCTTGACCCCCATGGCTCTTGTAATAATATTCTTATCCGGATGATTCTTAGCTTCTTCTGCTTTTATACCTCCCAGACGAACCATCTCTTCAACAAGAGAATGATCCTTGGACAACTGTTTTATCTTATCACCAATCAGATAAAGACGACTATCTCCGACATTCGAAAAATATAAAGTATTCCCTATTACAGTAGCTATTACGAGTGTCGTTCCCATACCTTCTAACTTCACATCAGACTGTGCTGCCTGTATCAGCTTATGATTTGCTACAGACACAATACTCTTCAAGATTTCTTCCGGTTTATCAAGTTCTGTCTTTTCCAGTTCTTCATGGACAACCTTCACGGTATATTTTGACGCAAAATCACCCGCTTTATGTCCTCCCATTCCGTCTGCTACTACAAGCAGATTCGGAAAAGGACCTACCGGCTTATCTGTCACATAGACATAATCCTGATTCATCTCACGTTTTCGACCCACATCAGTCTTCGCATATATCTTCATCTGGTCTCTCCTCTTTTACAGCACCATATCGTCTTCTGAGCTGTCCACAGGCTCCGTCAATATCAGAGCCTCTTTCCCTTCTAATAGTAACATTTATTCCGTTTTTTTCAAGTTTATTTTGAAATTCCATAGCTTTTTTGCTATCTGGCTTTTTGAAATCCCTCTCCTTAATTGGATTTACCGGAATCAAATTCAGATGACAGTTACGGTGTTTCAATATCCCGGTCAGTTCTTTTACATCGTCCGGTCCATCATTCACGCCTGCCACCAGACTATATTCAAAGGTCACTCTCCGCCCGGTCTGCTTGTAATAATCATCACAGGCTTCCAGTACTTCTGAAAGTTCGTATTTATTCGCGATCGGCATCAGTTTTTTACGCTTTTCCTGACTGGAACCATGCAGCGACAATGCAAGAGTAATCTGAAGTCCTTCCCCTGCCAGTCTGTGAATATTGGGTACAATTCCACAAGTGGAGGCGGTAATACTTCTCTGGCTGATATTCAACCCATGTTCATCACTAAGCATATGTATAAATTTTACAAAGTTATCGTAATTATCCAAAGGCTCTCCTGTTCCCATAACAACAACATTGGATACTCTTTCGCCTGTCATCTTCTGGATCTGATAAATCTGTCTTAACATCTCAGAAGTTGTCAGATTTCTCTCAAGCCCATCCAGTGTAGACGCACAGAATCTGCACCCCATCCTGCATCCGACCTGTGAGGAAATGCATACCGAATTGCCATAGTTATATTTCATAAGAACGCTTTCGATACGGTTCCCGTCCTCCAGCTCAAACAAAAATTTTTCTGTCGGATCCACCTTGGAGATCTGATGGGCGACCACTTTCACTTTACGGATTTCATACGCCTGATCAAGTTTTTCCCGAAGTGCTTTCGACAAGTTTGTCATCTCATCGAATTCTTCTGCCAGTTTTTCATGAAGCCATGCATAAATTTGTTTTGCACGGAACGGTTTTTCTCCGATGCTCTTTATCTCATCTTGTAATTCATCATAGTTATAAGATACGATGTCTTTTTTCTCCATGACCTTGCTCCAATCTATTGTTTTCTAAATTCAGCAATATAGAATCCATCCCCCATATCGCTTCCCGGCAGCATCTGTTTTTCCCGGATTTTTTCAAATTCCGGAAAGTTTTCCACAAACCATGCCGTGTTATCCTCATTTTCTTCCCGATTAATTGTACAAGTGCTGTACAGAAGTTTTCCTCCTGGTTTTACATAATTATGGACAACTGTCAAAATCTGTCTCTGTAAGTCTGCAAGTCCTTTCGCCATCTCTACTGTCATTTTACTCTTCAAGTCTGGTTTTTTACCAAGAATTCCAAGTCCTGAACACGGAAGATCTGCAATTAGAATATCTGCTTTTTCATAAGACGCCTCATCATTGATCGTCGCATCCTGGCATACAGCCTCTATGTTATCAAGTCCACTTCTTTCAATATTCTCTTCAATCAACGCAACCTTGTATTCTGTCAGATCTCTTGCTTCCACATGCCCGGTTCCAGACAACTTTTCCGCAAGGTGAATTGCTTTTCCTCCCGGTGCTGCACAGACATCGATCACATAATCTCCTTCTTTCGGTTCTGCCCATTCGGCCACCTGCATGGAACTGATATCCTGGATATAGAAATATCCTTTCTGAAATGCCAGAAGTCCTGCCAGATAATCATAATTGGTCAGTTCATATGCATAAGGAAGTACCGGGTGTCTGCGATAGACCACACCATCTTTTTCCAGTTCTTTTTCAAATTCTTCCTTTGAAACAACAGCTGTATTACGTCTGACTGTCACTGGGCGCTCTTCAAGAAATGCTTTTCCCATCTTCTCTACTGTCTCTTTTCCATATACCGAGATCCACTTTTCTACCATCCACATTGGCAGAGAATATCTCACGGAAAGACAGGCAATCTCATTGGAAGGATCCGGATATGAAACCATGTCCAGATTTCTGCTGATATTACGAAGGACTCCATTTACAAATCCTTTTAGATTCACAAATCCTTTTTTTCCTGCAAGTTTTACCGCTTCATTACACACCGCACTGTCCGGTACGTGATCCATATATTTTAACTGGTAGACCGAACTTCTTAAAATTGTGCGGATCACTGGTTTCTGTTTGTTCACTTTTACTTTTGAAAATTGATTGATGATATAATCAATCTCTATCTGACGCTCAAGCGTGCCCTCCACCACTCTCGTGATGAATGCACGCTCTCGTTTTTCCAAATACTGATATTTATCAAGAACATTTTTCAGGGCTATATGACTGTACTCCCCGTCTCTTGTAATTAAGAGCAGCGTCTCCAGTATGATTTCCCTTACATTTACCTGCGTTGCCATGTGTCTATCCTCATTTCCTTTTTATCAAACTATATCTTCACTCAATCACACCATCTTCACGACTACTCTTCTTCATTTTAACTAATCTCTTCAATGTCTAGTCGTCTCTTCTGCCACCTGTCAGAATCAGGATTCGCAAAAGCTGAAGGATTGCAGAAGCTGCACCTGCAACATAAGTAAGTGCTGCTGCCGTCAGTACCTTTTTGGTTCCGGAAAGTTCATCCGGATATAATAGATTGCTCTCACCCAGAATCTTTATCGCTCTTCTGGAAGCATTGAATTCTACCGGAAGTGTTATGATCTGAAATAACACTGCCAGTGAAAATGCCAGAATACCAAGATTCAGTAACACTTGGGACATCTGGGAATTAAAGAACAATCCCAGAAGAATCAGCGGCCACGCAATGGTACTTCCAAAATTGGCAGCCGGAACAAGTGCACCACGAATCTGTAGCGGTGCATATTCCACCTGATGCTGGATTGCGTGTCCGCACTCATGTGCTGCTACTCCGACAGCTGCCACCGATGTCTGTCCATAAGTCGCATCAGAAAGCCGGAGTACTTTTCCTCTCGGGTCATAATGGTCTGTCAGATTACCGGATATCCTCTCAACCCGGACATCATAGATACCAGCTCTCCTCAGGATTGTCTCCGCAGCCTCTCTTCCTGTCATACCAGAATGACTTCTCACTCTGGAATATTTATTAAATGTTGAATTCATCTTCGCAGATGCAATCATGCAGATGACTACACCGATCAGAACAAGTACATAGGTCGGATCAAAATACATTGGATAATACATAACTTTCTACCTCCTTTATCCTTTAGGGGTATTATATATGAAAAAGACGCAAAAACACGTCTTTTCATACTTTCTTAACATTTTTTTAGAATTTCTCCATATTCCAGGTGATTTCCTCTAAGAAATGCGCCTGCATCCATACGTTTTTTGCCTTGAAGCTGGAGTTCCTCAATCTTCAGAAGTCCTTCACCAGTCTGGACATAAAAACTGTCTTTTTCCACTTTTACAATCGTTCCGGCTTCCTGGTCTGTATTGTCTTCCACGACATCTGCCTGCCACAGCTTGATCACTTTATCATTCCAGTGTGTGTAAGCACTTGGCCATGGGTTTAAACCTCGGATCAGGCGCTCAATCTGAACAGCCGGATCATTCCAGTTAATATTACCAAGATTCTTATCCAGCATCTTTGCATATGCAGTCGTGCTCTCTCCCTGCGGCTCCCATGTAGCTGTCTTATCTTCCAGACATTTCAAAGTCTCTACACAAAGCTTTGCTCCTGCCTCTGCCAGTTTATCGTGCAGGCTTCCACCAGTCTCCTTTGGATCTAGCGGGATTTCTGTCTTTAAGATCATATCTCCTGTATCCAGGCCTTCGTTCATCTGCATCGTTGTCACACCGGAAAACTTCTCACCATCAATGACTGCCCACTGAATCGGTGCAGCTCCTCGATACTTTGGAAGTAAAGATGCATGGACATTAATGCAGCCATAAGGTGTCATCTGTAGAATTTCCTTTGGAAGAATCTGCCCAAACGCAATAACAACCATAATATCTGCGTTATATTTTTTCAATTCTTCAATACATTCCGGCTCCCGGATCTTTTTTGGCTGATAAACCGGAATGTCCCGGGCAAGAGCTGCTTCCTTGACCGGCGTATACTGCATCTTGCCGCCACGCCCTTTCGGTTTATCCGGCTGTGTCACTGCAAGAACAACCTCATGCCCGGCTTCTGCAAGCGCCTCTAATGTGCCAACAGAGAAATCCGGTGTCCCCATAAATATGACTTTCATCTATTCCTCTCCCTCTTCTACATTGTGAATACCGCCTTCAACAAGATCTACATACATTTTTCCATCCAGATGATCGATCTCATGGCAGAACGCCCTCGCCAGAAGTCCTTCGCCTTCCATCTCAAACTCATTCATATCTTCATCCAAAGCTCTGACTTTTACATAGTTCGGTCTTGTCACCTGTCCACATTTTCCAGGTACACTTAAGCATCCTTCTTCTCCTGTCTGCTCTCCGGAAGTTTCCAAAATCTCCGGATTGATCAGTATGATCGGACCTTCCCCTACATCAATCACTACAATTCTTTTTAACACTCCGACCTGTGGTGCTGCAAGTCCGACTCCCATAGCCTCATACATGGTATCTAACATATCCTCGATCAAAATCTTTGTACGGATACTCATCTTTGTTACTTCTTTACAGTGTTTGGTCAAAACATCGTCCCCAAGCACTCTGATTTCTCTGATTGCCATAATCTTTTTTCTCCTTTACCTGCTACATTCTATCTTATGACGCCTGTGGATTGTAACCTGCTTTGCATCGGCATCATGTCTTCACTCTGATAATCTTATTATTACGGATTCATATCAAACTGTATCTTCAATGACTGAAAGCCCCGATTGATCTCAATGTATTTTTCCATCCGCTCCTTCACCGCCATCAGGATTCTTTCATCTTCACTTTTCAAATAGATGACCTTACGGTAAATATCATTGATTTTTCCTATGCCTGGACTTGCTGGTCCAATGACTGCCATCGGTGCTTCTCCAGCTGCCCGCACTGCAAAATCTTTCAGGTATCCTGAAGCTTTCGTAAGAAGTGCCTCGTCTGCCCCTGATGCATAAATTGCCATCAGCCCGGCAGCCGGCGGATATCCCATAAGTCTCCGGTAACTGATTTCTTCTTCATAAAAACTTTCATAATCCTGCTTTGCGGCATTTACAATACTATAATGCTCTGGACTGTATGTCTGAATCACAACCTCTCCCGGAAGATTCCCTCTCCCGGCACGGCCTGCAGCCTGCACAAGAAGTTGAAATGTACGTTCTCCGGAACGGTAATCGTCCCCATACAGTGACATATCTGCCGCCAGAATTCCAACCAGTGTTACCCCAGGAAAATCATGACCTTTCACAATCATCTGCGTCCCGATCAGAATATCTGCTTCTTCGTTTGCAAACGCTGACAGAATCTTCTCATGCCCGTCTTTATTCTTTGTCGTATCCAGATCCATACGCAGGACTCTTGCCTGTGGAAAGCGCTTCTTTACCAGATCCTCTACCTGCTGCGTTCCCATGCGGAATCCACCAATATAAGGGGAGCCACAGGACGGACAAGTTTTGATCATCCTCTCCTCATGCCCACAGTAATGACAGATGAGCCTGCCTCCTCTGTGCTCTGAGAGCGAAACATCACAATGAGGACATTTTACTACATATCCACAGGACCTGCAAGAGACGAACCCCGCATATCCACGCCGATTGAGGAAAAGCATCATCTGGTGGTGCTCACTTAAACACTTTTCCATAAGTTCTGTCAGTCTGTCACTTAAAATACTGCGGTTTCCATTCTTTAATTCTTCCCGCATATCGACCGTGTATACCTTTGGCATCACTTGCCTGGTAGCACGGTTCTTTAATTCCAGCATCGTGCAGCTTCCGCCCTGGCACCAGGAAAATGCTTCCACAGAAGGTGTTGCTGAACCAAGTACGACACTTGCCTGTTCAATCTGTGCACGGCGTATTGCAGTCTCCCTTGCATGATATCTTGGCACCTGCTCACTTTTATAAGTAGGCTCATGCTCTTCATCAATCACGATTAGTCCCAGATTGGAAAATGGTGTAAAAAGCGCAGATCTAGGTCCAATCATCACATCCACTTCTCCACGTCTGACACGCTCCATCTGATCAGATCGCTCTCCTTGGGAAAGTCTGGAATTCAAAATCGACACCCGGTTTCCAAATCTGGCATAGAAGCGCATCACCGTCTGATAAGTCAGCGCGATCTCTGGAATCAGCATAATTGCCTGTTTTCCCTGACTAACCACCCGACTGATCATCTCAATATAAACTTCCGTCTTCCCACTTCCGGTTACGCCATAAAGCAGATATGTTCCGTAATGTCTCTGACTGTAATCTTTCCAGAATGTGTCGATTGCCTGCTGTTGTTCTGGTGTATGTGTAAGTGGACCGAAATCTTTTTTCTGGTAGTGTATCGGATTACGGAAATTCTCTTCTTCCTGAATCTCCAATACTCCCTGCTCTTCCAGAGAACGAATGACCGAAAGTGTGACATTTAACTTCTTTGTAATGAGCTCATAGTCCTGCTGTGGCTGATCTAACAGCCCTGCCAAAAGCCTTGCTCTTGCCTTTTGGTTCTTGTGCAGATAAATATCTAACTGCTTCTTTCCTTCCTCTTCATTTAAAAGAAGCTTCACCTTGCGCTTGTGCTGGATCCGCTCTTTTTTCTTAATAGGAAGTACCGTCTTCAATGCCTGAATCATAGTTCCACCATAGTATTCTCGGATCCATGCAGCTAGAGCAATAAGTTTTGACTCGATTTCCTGATGGTTTTCTTCAATACAAAGAACTTCTTTAATTTTTGCGAGGTCGTAATCTGCTTTTTCAGAAAATCCTATCACATATCCATGAGTTTCTTTATTCCCTTTGCCAAATGGAACTATAACTTCCATTCCAACTTGAAGCACCCCCTCAAGTTCTGGGGGGATGCGATACTGAAACACTTTATCTAATTTTTCATGCGTAATATCAATAATAATATCAGCGAACATTACTCTCCTTTAAGTTCTTCCAATACTTCTTTAATCAGGACTCTCTCATCCATGTCATATTTCACGCCTTTGATTTCCTGATATGTCTCATGTCCCTTTCCAGCCAGCACAATGACATCACCCGGACGTCCATGCTCGATGGCATAACGGATTGCCTCTTTACGGTCACAGATGTCGATATATTTTCCATCTGTCTTTTTCATACCCACGATGATATCATCAATAATTGCCTGTGGCTCTTCGAATCTCGGGTTATCTGAAGTAATGATTGTAAAATCAGACAGTTTTCCGGATACCTCTCCCATCTCATAACGTCTTGTTTTAGAACGGTTTCCGCCACAGCCAAATACCGTCACAATACGTCCCGGATTGTAATCACGAAGTGTGTGTAACAAGCTTTCCAGTGCCATAGCATTATGCGCATAGTCAATCATAAGTGTAAAATCATCGGATACCTTGACCATCTCAATACGACCTTTGACCTTTGCGACTTTCAGTGCATCTTTGATTTTCTCGATCGGTACATTAAAATGTCTGCATACTGCAATAGCTGTCAGTGAATTGTACACACTGAATTCTCCAGGAATGTCGATTTCCACATCAAAGTCCATCAGTCCTGTCACATGGTACCAAACTCCAAGATATCCCGGTCTTGAGATGTGCTTCACATCGATTGCACGAAGATCTGCCTTCTCCCCAAATCCAAATGTCTCAATTTCGCAGGTTGCACCTTTAAATACATCTTCGAACCACTTGTCATCTACATTTCCAATTCCAACTTTGCACTGTTTGAACAGAAGTCCTTTACAGCGCTTATAGTCCTCAAAATCTTTATGCTCATTCGGTCCAATATGGTCTTCTCCAAGATTTGTGAAGATTCCGATATCAAACATAATCCCTGCGGTTCTGTGAAGCATCAGTCCCTGTGAAGAAACCTCCATAACCACACAGTCACATCCTGCTTCCACCATCTGTGCAAAATACTTCTGAATCGTGTAAGACTCTGGTGTTGTATTATTAGATGGAATGGTCTTATCCCCGATGATTGCCTCAATCGTACCAATCAATCCGACTTTGTGTCCTACTTCCTCCAGAATAGCTTTTACCATATAAGTTGTTGTTGTCTTCCCCTTGGTACCGGTAATTCCAATGGTCTTAAGCTTTTCAGCCGGATATCCGAAGTAGGCTGCTGACATAAGTGCCAGTGCGTATCTTGTATCTTCTACTTTGATAACTGTCAATCCCTCTGGCACTTCCACATCTTTTTCCACAATAACCGCTGCAGCACCTTTTTCTGCTACATCTTTTACATACTGATGACCGTCTGAAACAGCACCGCTGATGCATACGAACACACTTCCCGGTACGACCTTTCTGGAATCATTGACAAGTTCTGTAATCTCTATATTATCACTGTCTGCGACCACCTTGTAATCCAGACGCTCCAATAACTTTGTTAATTTCATTCTCTATGCCTCCTGATCATATTTTCAAGAATACTTCCTTAAATACCTATTTAAATAATACAAGGTACCATGGAACACTTTCATTTTATTATATACCACCCCTTAGACGAAAAGCAACGAATTCGTAAATACATCTCGAACAAAAAATTAATTTTTTCCTGCTTTTCTCTAACCATTTTTATGATACAATAGAAACATTAAGGTCAGAGAGTTTTACAAAATATCATTTTTCTGATATCTATGATATCAGTTTGGAAAGAGGCTTTTATTATGTCATTAGCGAAAGCAAAAAAATATCTGGAAGGAAAAGGTTATGTAGACCATATCATCGAACTGGAGGATTCCAGCGCAACAGTAGAGCTTGCAGCGCAGGCACTTGGTGTAGAACCAGGCATGATTGCCAAAACATTATCTTTTTTGATCGGTGATACCCCGATTTTGATTCTGACGGAAGGAACAGCAAGAATCGATAATCACAAGTATAAAGATACATTTCATACAAAAGCAAAAATGATTCCATTTGATGACGTTGAAGCATATATTGGACATGCTCCGGGCGGTGTATGCCCATTCGGCATCAAAGAAGGAATTCCTGTTTATCTAGACGAATCCCTGAGAAAATTCGATATTGTATATCCAGCAGCAGGTAATGACCACAGTGCAGTCAAACTTACAATTGCAGAATTAGAATCAGTCTCAGTTGCAAAAAAATGGGTCGATGTCTGCAAAGAATAATGTCAGGATATACGATTGTGATGCACAGAACATTTTGTGAGTATCACAGTGAAAAATCTTTAATATTCTATTAATTTAAAGGAGTTATATTTTATGAACGCATATGAACGATTACTGAAATATGTGGTAATTCGCACACCGAGCAATGAGGAAAGTGAGACAACACCTTCTTCCCAGTGCCAGTTTGACCTGGCAAATGTTTTAAAAAAGGAAATGGAGGAATTAGGCATCTGTGATGTAACATTGACAGATACATGCTTTCTGTATGGAAAGATTCCGGCAACTCCAGGATGTGAAAATGCACCTGCAATTGGTTTTATTGCACATATGGATACGGTTTCAGATTATTGTGACCATGATATAAAACCGATGATTACAGAGAATTATGATGGAGAAGCTCTTGCACTTGGCGAAAGTGAACTTGTCTTAAGTCCGGAAATGTTTCCGCATTTAAAATCTATGAAAGGACGCACATTAATCACCAGTGACGGAACAACAATTCTTGGTGCCGATGATAAAGCTGGAATCGCAGGCATTTTGACTATGGTCGAACGACTGAAAACTCAAAGCATTCCACACGGTCCCCTGTGTATTGCATTTACACCTGATGAAGAAACTGGAACCGGCGCTTCACATTTCGATTTGCAAACATTCGGTGCTGATTTTGCTTACACACTGGATGGCGGTATGGAAAACGGAATTGAATACGAGACATTTAACGCAAGCAGTGCTGTCGTAGAATTTCACGGAGTCAGTGTACATCCGGGTTCTTCCAAAGATACGATGATCAATGCCAGTCTGGTCGCTATGGAATTTGATTCTATGCTTCCAAAAGGTGAGAGGCCTCGCGATACAGATGGATATGAAGGATTTTATCATCTCATGAAGATGGAAGGTGAGTGCAGTTATGCAAAATTGAACTATATTATCCGAGATCACGATGCAGAAAATTTCAATCACCGTAAAGAAATTATGCAGCAGATTGCAGACGACTTAAATACAAAATGGGGTGAAGGAACTGTCTCACTCACATTAAAAGATCAATATCGCAATATGCGAGAAGTAATTGAGCAGCATATGCATCTGATTGATAATGCAAAAAAAGCCTGCGAAGCTGTCGGTCTTACACCAGTGTGTTTACCAGTCCGCGGCGGTACAGACGGATGCCAGCTCAGCTTCCGCGGTCTTCCTTGCCCGAATCTCGGAACCGGCGGATACGCATATCACGGACCGTATGAACATATTACAGTAGAAGGTATGGATAAGGCTGTTGAAATGATTACAGAACTGGTGAAAATATATAGCATACAATGCAATTAATATTAAAATGAACCATAGGGAAAATAATTCGACTTTTCCTATGGTTCTCTTAGTCTCACAATTCTTTCAGTCTTTTCTTGCTTTATTATTCTCCCTATGTTACACTACATCTACATCAAATTTCGGGCATGATATTTTCATTATGTTTCAACGCCCATAGAAATCTCTAGCCAAGATTTCAATTCTGAATTTCATTTGCTTTTTCAGCAAATAATTCACTCAGATTTTTGATGAAGTTACTCATTCACCGCAGCTTTCAGTGATTCCCGGCACTGGTATAGCTACAGTTTCACCGGGCAAATGATACGGTACTTCTGAATGTAATTACATTTTCTCATCATATGCTCTTTTTGCATTGTCTTTTTATACTCAAAATGTTAAAATATATTCAGATAGTTTCCATATCACATTTGCCCAGAGAGGAGATTTATGGAAACAAACAATACGACAACTTCAAATGGGGTACACAATACTCACACAAAAGACAACGCTGCTAAAATTGTATTCGGAGACCCGGTACTTTGTGCTCAGTTCCTAAAAGGTTACACGGACATTCCTCTTTTTAAAGAGATTAAGCCCGAAGATATTGAAAATGTTTCTTCACATTTTCTGCCTTTATTTCAGGAATCCAGAGACTCTGATACCGTGAATAAAATTTGGATAGGCAATTCTGAGATTTATCTGATTGCACTCATCGAACACCAGTCAGAAAATGATTTTGATATGTCCTTCCGAATACTCCGTTATATTGTATTTATCTGGACA
The DNA here is from genome assembly GCF_020560945.1 of Dorea sp. 210702-DFI.3.125. Lineage (NCBI taxonomy): Bacteria > Bacillati > Bacillota > Clostridia > Lachnospirales > Lachnospiraceae > Dorea > Dorea sp. 210702-DFI.3.125. Next base: position 154,396 of record NZ_JAJCNF010000002.1, on the reverse strand, counting down.
GATTATGCCGCGCAACAGGAAAAGTTACATAAAGGTACCACAAAATCTAAGGATTTTCTTTATCCACCAATCCTGCCTATCGTATATTACGAGGGGAGCAGCACATGGTCTGCACCGTTGAACTTTAAGAATCGCGTCTTTTTGAGTGATGTCTTCGGAGATTACATACCAAGTTTCAATTACCTGGTCGTTCCGTTAAACAAATATTCCAAACAGGATTTGATTGAAAAGAACGACGAACTCTCTTTAATCTTTCTGATTAATCAGCTTCAGAGTTCCTCAGAATTTCATGCCTTAAAAGATATCCCTAAAAAATACACGGAACATCTTACAGAAGACACCCCAGATTATCTGTTAAAAATTATTGGTAAAGTGATCGCCGTTCTTCTTCATAAATTAAATGTACCTGATGAAGAAGTTTACGAGGTTACAGACCAGATCACAAGGAGGAAATTCAGTATGATGTTTGACAATTTTCAGGCTTACGACGTACAGGAGACCAGACGGGTCAGCCGCGAGGAAGGACGGCTTGAGGGACGAATCGAAGGCGAACGTGCCGGGCGAATCGAAGGTGAACGTGCCGGGCGAATTGAAGGCGAACGACTCCATTTAATCAAGCAAGTTATTAAACGAATTGAATTACAGTATTCTGTCAATCAAATTGCAGAATCACTCCTAGAGCCACTAGATATTATCCAACCTATTTATGATATTGCATTGCAACAGCTTCCTGATTACAACGCCGAAAAGATTCTTGAGCAATTGAATTCATAACTTGTATCGCAAAAATAAGATTCCTTTTTTCAATAACTATCAAAAAAGGAATCTTATTTTTATAAATGTTGTCCTTTTAGATATCTCTATTCCTGCTTAAATCCTTCTCCGACAACTTCATTGGATTCCATAATGATCGTAAATGCTTTCGGATCTATCTCTTTTACCATTCTTTTTATCGTATACATCTGCTTGTTATTGCATGCACACATGACCACGTCTTTTTTTTCACCACTATAGCTTCCCACACCTTCCAGAATCGTTGAACCACGGCCTGCATATTCATCAATCTGTTCTGCCACCTCTTTTCCTTGCTTTGTTACAATCAATGTCATCTTACCTTCATCAATTCCATACATAATACGATCCATAACCGTCGCCATAAGATATGTCACAAGGATTCCATAAATCAGTCCGTCAACTTCTTTGAATACCAGTGCACTTCCAAGGATAATCGTACAGATATCCAAACCGAATGTGATCATACCGAGTGTCATGTGTGGTTTTGCTTTCTTGATGGACATACTGATAAAATCCTGTCCTCCGGTAGAGGAACCTCGCATAAAAATCAGCGCAAATCCTATTCCGCATAATACACCCATGCAAAGTGCAGCCAAAAGCCTGTTTCCATTATACACTGGAAGCATCGGTGCCACATAGTCTGTCAGTACGGACCAGATCAGAGTTGTCTTTACTGACTTTAGGAAAAATGTTTTTCCAAGATATTTGTAACAGAAAATGGTGACCGGGATATTCAGAAGTATCATTCCTGCACCAACTGGAATCTTAAACAGATGATACAGTATGATTGCAATTCCGGAAAATCCTGCTACCGGGAAATTCGCATTCAGCGCAAAATTATAAATTCCAACCGCACCAAGCATTCCTGCTGCCAGATCCACCAGAAGATCAATCCCTAATTCCTTCCAGTCAAATTTTTTCTTTAACATATACATTTCCTCCTCTTATCTTTCATCTGATATCATAGCTTCTCTCAAAAAAAAGAACAGACACAAACTATATATTCTATAATTCGCATCTGCTCTTGTATTATAATTTCATTTCACGAAGATTTAAAATTCTCTGATTACTGCTTCCCCGAAACTGTAAGGTAATATCCTTCAAATCTTCTACAAACGGACCATCTACCAGTACATCTATATAAGACAACATCTCATCCGTGACTTCTGTATAGGCTCTTCCACCTGGTATCAGATCTTTGTCATATACATACCCGGAATAACTCCAGATATTCTTCTTTGGATACATTTCCCGGACTTTTTTTAAGAGCTTTACAAGTTCTCTTTGATTCTCCGGTTCAAATGGTTCTCCGCCAAGAAGTGTAAGTCCTGCAATGTATGGATGGTTCAATGCATCCAAAATTTCTTTTTCAGTATTCTCAGTGTACGGATTCCCATAATGGAAATCCCATGTTTCTGCATTAAAACAACCTTTACAGTGATGACGACATCCTGAGACAAACAATGTCACTCGAACTCCCGGACCATCTGCTATATCATATTTTTTTATTTCTCCATAATTCATATAAAATTCCCAGCCTTTATTTTTTCCAACTAATCTGCAAATTTTAATGCGAAATCCGGGAACCGTATAATTTTATACTTTAACTCCGCAATTTGCTTTTACAGATGTAAGACTCTATCCTTAATCTCCTGTGTTCTTCCCTGATTCCAGAACTGTGTTCCGATATATCCACATGTTCTTCTGGCTACTGACATCTTATCCTGATCACGGTTCCCACAGTTCGGGCACTCCCAGATAAGCTTTCCACTTTCGTCTTCTTTAATCTGAATCTCTCCATCATAACCACAGATTTCACAGTAGTCACTCTTTGTATTCAATTCTGCGTACATAATATGCTCGTAGATGAACTGCATCACAGAAAGGACTGCCGGAATGTTCTGCTGCATATCCGGGACTTCAATATAGCTGATTGCTCCTCCTGGTGACAGTTTCTGGAACTCTGCCTCGAACTCCAGCTTGTCAAATGCATTGATTGGCTCAGATACATGTACATGATAACTGTTCGTAATATAATTCTTATCTGTAACTCCTTTGATGATTCCGAATCTCTTCTGAAGACATTTTGCAAACTTGTATGTGGTAGACTCCATCGGTGTACCATATACAGAATAGCTGATATTCTCAGCAGCTTTCCACTGGGCACATTTGTCATTCAACCTCTGCATAACTGCCATTGCAAATGGTCTGGCTTCCGGATCTGTATGCGTCTTTCCAAGCATGCGCATGCACATCTCATAAAGGCCTGCATATCCAAGAGAAATGGTTGAATATCCGCCATATAGAAGCTTATCAATGGTCTCACCTTTTTTCAGTCTTGCCAATGCACCGTACTGCCAGAGAATCGGTGCCACATCTGAAATAGTTCCAAGAAGTCTCTCATGACGGCAACGGAGTGCTCTGTGGCATAACTCCAGTCTCTCATCAAGAATCTGCCAGAATCTGTCCATGTCTCCTTCTGCGGAACATGCTACATCTACCAGGTTAATTGTAACAACACCCTGATTGAAACGCCCGTAGAATTTATGCTTTCCGTTTGGAAGCATCTGAGAATCCTCTACTGTCAGGAAAGATCTGCATCCCATACATGGATAAACTTCACCCTTTTTCAGTTCCTTCATGATCTTTGCAGAAATGTAATCCGGAACCATACGCTTTGCAGTACATTTTGCTGCAAGCTCTGTCAGATACCAGTACTTAGAATCTTCTGTAATATTATCTTCATCCAGGACATAAATCAGTTTCGGGAATGCCGGTGTGATCCAAACACCCTTCTCATTCTTAACGCCTTGCATTCTCTGTTTTAATACTTCTTCAATGATGAGTGCCAGATCCTGTCTTGTCTGACCGTCTTCCACCTCATCCAGATACATGAATACGGTAACAAACGGTGCCTGTCCGTTACATGTCATGAGTGTGATAAGCTGGTACTGGATTGTCTGAATTCCGCTTTTTACCTCTTCTCTCAGACGGCAGTCTGTCAGTTTGTCAATGATTGCCTCATCCAGACTCTCCCCACATGCTTTACGTTCAGAGATAACAATATTACGGATTTTCTTACGACTGATATCCACAAATGGTGCAAGATGTGCCAGTGTAAAAGACTGTCCTCCATATTGATTACTTGCGACCTGTGCTACAATCTGAGTCGTCACATTACACGCTGTAAAGAAGCTGTGTGGTTTTTCGATCATTGTCTCACTGATGACGGTTCCGTTCTGAAGCATATCTTCCAGATTGATCAGATCACAGTTGTGCTCTTTCTGTGCAAAATAATCTGAATCATGGAAATGAATGATTCCCTGTTCATGTGCTTCTACAACCTCTTCCGGAAGAAGTACACGCTTGGAAAGGTCTTTACTTACTTCTCCTGCCATATAATCTCTCTGCGTGGAGTTGATCACCGGGTTCTTATTGGAATTTTCCTGATTGACTTCTTCATTAATGTTATCAATCAGTGCAAGGATCCCGTTATCTGTTGTATTGGACTTTCTTGCCAATTCACGTTTATAACGGTAGCGCACATACTTCTGTGCCACTTCATAGCCACGCATTCCCATAATTCCAGTCTCTACCATATCCTGAATATCTTCTACATGTATAGCGTGAGTTGATTTTTTTACCTGTCCTGCAATATCATCTGCAATTGCCCGGACCTGGAATTCATTCAGTTTGTAAATATTATCAACTTCTTCATTAGCTGCGCGGATTGCATTCTCGATCTTTTCCAGATCAAAGCCGACTTCCTCTCCATTTCTTTTGATTACTTTCGTCTTCACTAACATCTTCATGTCTCACGCCTTTCTTATATATCTTTGTTCTTCTGCTTTTCGGATCCACCACAACATCTTGTGTTCCACAATTCACACTCACTCCGGTAAGAAACTATTTAGTTTCTTCAAAATCACAAGATATTGTGTTCCTCCCCATTATATTACTACAAAATATGGCGTTTGAAAAGCATTATTTTAATTTTAACATACTTTTATAAGTATACCTTTTTCTGTCCATTTTTTGCCCATTTTGTCTGTTAAAGATCAAATAATGACAACTGATTGGACTCCGGAAGGTCTCCTAAAAGTCCTAAATCTGCCATGTAATCTACAACCGTCTTACTTGCTTTCGTACGGTTTCTAAAATCATCTTTGGACAGATATGGACCATCTTTTGCCGCTTCCTCCACCGCTTCTGCAGCCTTCTCTCCCATTCCGTCAATGCTGGAAAACGGTGGCATCAGCTTTCCGTCTACGATACTGAATTTTGTTGCTTTTGCGCGATAAATGTCGATTGGCAGAAACTCATATCCCCTCGCATACATTTCCTGAACAATATGCATGTCCTTCATTGTATCCTGTTCTTTTTTACTGAGAGAATCAGACCGTCTTGTATAATCATCAATATAGTATTGCAGTTTTTCCTTGCCCTGACACATAATTTCATAAGAAAATGCATCTGCACGGATTCCAAAATATGCTCCATAGTATGCCAGCGGATAATTTACCTTACAATAGGCGATACGATATGCCATCATGACATAGGCTGCCGCATGGGCTTTCGGAAACATATATTTAATTTTCTCACAGGAACCAATGTACCACTCTGGCACATCATGTTCCAACATATCTTTTTTATACTCCGGCCAATCTTTACATTTTCCTTTTGCAACGGTACCTTTACGCACTCGCTCCATGATCGTGAAGGATTCCTCACTATCCAGTCCTTTGTTGATCAGATATGTCATAATATCATCTCGGGTACAGATTGCTGTAGAAATGGTTGCCTTACCGCTCTTAATCAGCTCCTGCGCATTGTTCAGCCATACGTCCGTTCCATGGGACAATCCGGAAATACGGATCAGATCTGAAAGTGTCTGTGGTTTTGTATCTACTACCATCTGGATTACGAAATCCGTTCCGAACTCCGGAATTCCAAGACATCCTACCGGACATCCCCCGATATCATCTGGTGTGATTCCAAGTGCCGATGTATCATGGAATAAAGACATTACCCCCTGATCATCCAGAGGGATATCTGTTGCTACAAATGGATGATCCGTCTCATTGTACTCATTTTCCATAGCAGGCGAACTGATATATGCCTCAAGTGCCTTGATCATGGTTGGATCATCATGACCCAGAATATCCAATTTTAACAAGTTGTGGTCGATGGAATGATAGTCAAAATGTGTCGTAATAATATCAGTCGTCATATCATTTGCCGGATGCTGCACCGGAGTGAATGAGTTGATATCTTCCCCGTGAGGAAGTACAATGATTCCTCCCGGATGCTGTCCGGTACTTCTGCGGATACCGGTACATCCCTGAACAATCCTGTCAATTTCGCAAGTTCTCTTTCTTGTTCCCCGCTCTTCAAAATAGTTCTTTACATACCCAAATGCTGTCTTATCCGCCAACGTACCAATCGTTCCGGCACGGAACGTCTGTCCGGCTCCGAAAATAATTTCCGTATATTTATGGGCATTACTCTGATAATCTCCTGAGAAGTTCAGATCGATATCTGGCTCTTTATTTCCTTTAAATCCAAGGAATGTTTCGAACGGAATATCAAATCCATCTTTTACAAGCCTGGTTTTGCACACCGGGCACTCCTTATCCGGCATATCCCATCCACAGCCCCCTGCGTAAGCCCGTACTTCTTCGGATTCAAAATCACTGTAGTGGCACTTCGGGCAATAGTAATGTGGGCTTAATGGATTTACCTCTGTAATTCCAGCCATGGTCGCAACAAAAGAAGATCCTACCGACCCACGGGATCCTACAAGATATCCGTCCTCATTGGATTTCCACACCAATTTCTGTGCGATAATATACATAACGGCGAATCCGTTGGAAATAATGGAATTAAGCTCACGTTCCAGACGCTCTGTAACAATCTCCGGGAGCGGATCTCCATACATAGAATGTGCCTTGTTATAACAGATTTCACGAAGCGTTTTATCTGAATCTGGAATGACCGGTGGACACTTATCCGGGCGGACTGGTGATATTTTTTCCACCATATCCGCAATCATATTGGGATTGTCAATGACAATTTCTTTTGCTTTTGCTGAACCAAGGTATTCAAACTCCTCCAGCATTTCATCTGTCGTATGCAAATACAACGGTGCCTGCTGATCTGCATCTTTGAATCCTTTTCCTGCCATAATGATACGGCGGTACACTTCATCTTCCGGATCCATAAAGTGCACATCACAGGTCGCCACGACCGGCTTATCAAACCGTTCTCCAAGACGGATGATCTCACGGTTGATCTCACGTAAATCTTCCTCACTTTGAACCTTCTCCACACGATCACTATCAATCATGAACCGGTTATTTCCAAGTGGCTGTATTTCCAGATAATCATAAAAATTAACAATTCTGGCAATCCGCTCTGCAGATTTTTCTCCCAGTATTGCCTGATACAATTCTCCTGCTTCACAAGCACTTCCAATAATCAGACCCTCTCTGTATTTTAACACTTCGCTCTTTGGCATTCTCGGCTGACGTCCAAAATACTCCAGATGTGACTTGGAAATCAATGTATAAAGGTTCACGCGTCCAATATCATTCTTTGCCAGAACAATGACATGGTAAGACGGCATCTTACGGATTGCTTCCGCGTTGTGCGCGCCAAAATGATTCATCTGATCCAGTGTCTCGATTCCACGTTCTTCCAGCATCTGAATAAATTTCACATAAATCTCTGCGGTAACTCTGGCATCATCCACTGCTCTATGGTGATGTTCCTGAGAAATATTCAGTGCTTTTGCCACAACGTTTAGCTTGAATTTTGAAAGTGTCGGTAATAATACACGAGCAAGTCCCACCGTATCTACAGAAGTAAAATCCGGTTCTATGCCCTGCTGCCTGCAATTTTCTTCGATAAAGCTCACATCAAAACTGGCATTGTGCGCTACCAGCACTGCATCTCCTACGAACTTTAGAAACTGTGGGAGAATTGTCTCAATCTCCGGTGATTCCATAACCATCTCATCAGTAATGCTTGTAAGCTGTGTGATTCGAAATGGAATCGGAATCTTCGGATTCACAAATGTACTATACTTATCCGTAATTTCTCCGTTCTCAACTTTAACTGCACCAATTTCGATAATCTTATCTTTTGCCGAACTAAATCCCGTCGTCTCCAGATCGAATACAACATAGGTTCCTTTTAAAGACTGACCTTTCTCATTGACTGCCACATCCTGCAAATCATCGACCAGATATCCTTCCACACCATAAATAACTTTAAATGGATCGTCTTTATCCAGTGTCTCAATATAATGATTCGCGTCCGGGAACGCCTGTACCACACCATGATCTGTAATCGCAATTGCCTTATGCCCCCAGTCATGTGCTCTCTTTACAAGATCTTTGACCTCGGAAACTCCGTCCATGTCACTCATTTTCGTATGACAGTGGAGCTCCACTCTCTTTTCTACCGCATTGTCTTTTCTGGATTCTGTAAAATCAGAAATTTTCTTAATTCCAAACACAGAAGAAATGACAAGTTCGCCGTCAAATTTGTCAATATTGGTCACGCCTTTAATTTTCAGGAATGCACCCATTTTAATTTCAGCCAGTACATCTGCAAGTTGATCATTACGCACGAACATCTTGACCATGATCGTATCAGTAAAGTCTGTCACTGCATACATGACAATGGTCTTTTCATTGCGGATTTCTCTTGTATCAAAGCTAATGACTTTTCCTCGAAATGTAATTTCTCCCATCTCACCAATCACGGTTGACAGTTCAATCGGCTCATCGTCAAATGGGCGTCCGTAAATCAAACCTGACTCATCAAGATCCATCTTCGCAGATTTCACAAACACCTTCTTATCACGAAAGCCACCCTTCTGGAATCCACTGCCTTTTGAAAATCCACCTTTTGCAGGACTGCCAGAATTTTTTCCGTCTCCGGAATTTTTTCCACCTTGTCCGCTTCCAGATGTTTCTTTTTCCCCAGACTTTGCTTCTTTTTCCTGCTTTTTTTCCTCTTTTTGCTTCTGTACAGCCTCAACCTGATCCAGTATACTGTCTACTTCCTGCTGCAGACGCATATCATTGTATTTCAAAGTACTTTCTTTTGGTTCTTTATACATGACACGAATCTCAATGGGCAATCCGAAACGTTCTGCATACACACCTTTTAAATAATCTGTCAGAGAATCTTTTTTTCCTTGCGCAATAACAGTGTCGATTAACTGCATGCAAAGAATATTTCCTTCTTCAAAGGTACATTTCGCATTCTGCAGCATATTGCGTTCTACAACACTTCTTGTATCCAGCTCCGCAAGAAAGCTGTCCAGATACTCCGCCATCACATTCTCTGGCGTGTACTGTCCGGACAGCTCATACTTTTCTCGAATCTCTACCTGCACGGCACTTCTTCCGAAAAGCTGGTTCTTGATCAGGTGCTCCATCTCGTATACCAATGTTTTCTGAATCAGATGACGGCTTACTATATGCACTCTTAAAAATGTCCGGTCAGAGTTGGTCGTCACTTTTAATACCTGCGCTCCTTCGAACATATTACGTATATCTTCCCCTGCCTTTAACGTAGGGAATACTTCAAAGAACGGTTTACTCATTCCAATGCAACAGCTCCTGTCTCAATGTCTCTAATAGTTCCTCTTCTTTTACTTTCTTTACAATCTCGCCTTTTTTGATCAGGAGTCCTTCTCCCTTTCCTCCGGCAATTCCAATATCTGCTTCTTTTGCTTCTCCCGGTCCATTGACCACACAGCCCATAACTGCGACCTTAATGTCCAGTGGGATATCTGCAACCATCTCTTCGACCTGATTTGCAAGTCCGATCAGATCAATCTGGGTTCTTCCGCATGTCGGACAGGATACAACCTCAATTCCACCTGTGCGAAGTCCCAGTGTCTTTAAAATAATCTTCGCTGTCTTGATCTCTTCTAATGGTGATCCAGTCAGTGACACACGGATTGTATCTCCGATTCCCTGTCCCAGAATCAGTCCAAGACCTACTGAGGATTTTATATTACCTGCCAATAATGTTCCTGCCTCTGTAATTCCTACGTGTAATGGGTATGGGCATTTCTTGGCGATCAGTTCATGTGCCTTTACACACATCATAACATCAGAAGATTTGATACTGACTACAAGATTATTATATCCCATCTCCTCGATAAGCTGTATTTTGTCCAGGGCACTCTCTACAAGTCCCTCTGCAGTCACCCCATGATACTTCTCTACCAGATGCTTTTCCAGTGATCCACTATTCACACCAACACGAATTGGAACACCGTACTCTTTTGCTTTTTCAACAACAGCACGGACTCTCTGCTCATCTCCAATATTACCCGGATTAATACGAATCTTATCTGCCCCGTTCTCAATCGCTGCAATCGCCAGCTTATAATCAAAATGAATATCTGCCACAAGTGGAATATGGATCTGCTTCTTGATCTCACCAATTGCTTTCGCTGCATCCATATTCGGCACAGCGCAGCGGATGATCTCACAGCCGGCTTTCTCGAGAGCAAGAATCTGGGCAACAGTCGCCTCCACATCTTCCGTCTTCGTATTTGTCATTGACTGTATTCTGATCGGATTACCTCCTCCGATCGTAACATTTCCAATCTGAACTTCTTTCGTGTGATCTCTGTACATGATTTTTGCTCCTTCACATGCAGAAAACCTGCCACACGGCAGATTTTCTGATATTTTCGTTTTAGATTTCTTTTGTCTGATACCTACTTTCTGATGAACGTGAACTGTTCCCCATATTCTCGTTCTGTAAGTGTCAGCTGATTGCCATCTACGCTGTATGAAAAAGATGAATCCAGATCATCCAGTACATTCTCCAGATCTTCTTTTGTATATGCACCGTCCGCTTTCTCAACTGCCTTGTCAATCTGCTCCTCATCTTTTGTGATGGTAATAATCTTTGACTTCATATCTACGCTGTAATTCATCTCTACGGCTGCATCTGTATTCTCTGCAATATCCGTGATATCTACCTGAATCGTATCGTTCTTCTCAATCTTTAGCGCAATCGTTGCATCCTCACTTTCCCAGTTTCCTACTACTGGATTAGTCGTGAACATTCTCGTCAGCAGATATACTGCGATTAAAATGATCAGCACTGAGGATACAAGGGTAACCACTCGCCATATCTTACTTCTTTTTGCCTCATCATTGCCTGCTATAATCATACTCTTATAATCCTCTCACTTTTCTTCTTTTCTATCATAACTAAATTATAGATTCTTTTCCAGACAGTGTCAACGGGTATTCTCATGTTCCAGAACGGAACTTTTTCGCTACTTTTTGTTTACATCCGCCACACTTATCTTTTTTTCACATAACACTTGGTAAAATATACCAAAAATACAAAAGAAAGGAGACCTGGCAAGTGTCATTCGGTCAGAAGCTACGCAAATTACGCAAAAAATTTAATATGACTCAGAAAAATGTTGCTGACTGTATCCATGTCTCCCGCTCTGCTATTGCAGGTTACGAAAAAAAGGGCCGCCAGCCTTCTCATGAAAAGCTGACGGCAATCGCAGATTTATTCGAGGTCCCTGTTGATTATCTTCTGAATGACGAAGAGGATACTATCACCCTCTCTCCTTCCCGGCTTACAACCAATTCTGATGATGAGCTGAATCTTTTGCTTGCATACCGAAGCCTCTCCCGAAGCAGCAAACGTGATCTCAAAAAGTATATGAAACTTTTGAAAGAAAAAGATGCTTCAGAAAGCTCTTAATCTGCACTTATTATTTTTCTTTTTTTATTTTCTAGCACTCTTCTGCAATTTTATAAATTAGATGCTCCGTATCTTCCCAGCCAATACAAGGATCCGTAATGGACTTTCCATATACCATATCAGGTCCGATATTCTGTCTTCCTTCTTCCAGATAACTTTCCACCATAACACCCTTGATCATATTTTTCAGATCCGGATTATATCTTCGTGTATGAAGCACTTCACTGACAATACGAAGCTGTTCTTTGTATTTTTTATTTGAATTAGAATGGTTCGCATCAACAATTGCTGCTGGATTTTTCAGATCTTTCTTCTGATAAAGTTCAAATAATCGCAGGCAATCTTCATAATGATAATTTGGCTGGCATGTTCCATATTTGTCTACGCCTCCACGCAAAATCACATGTGCCAGATCATTTCCTGACGTCTGTACATCCATACCTCTGTAAATGAAACGATGTCCCATCTGGGCTGCCACTACAGAATTCAGCATCACCGACAGATCTCCACTGGTCGGATTCTTCATTCCGACAGGAATATCCATTCCACTTGCTGTCAGACGATGCTGCTGATTTTCCACAGAACGTGCACCGATTGCCTCATAAGATAAAATATCATCCAGATAGCTTCTGTTCTCCGGATATAACATCTCATCTGCTCCGGTCAGTCCGCTTTCTTCCATAGCACGGATATGCATATGACGGATTGCAATAATTCCCGCATAAAGATCCGGTGCCTTATCCGGATCCGGCTGATGGAGCATTCCTTTATATCCCTCGCCGGTCGTTCTTGGTTTATTTGTATAAATTCTTGGAATAATCATCAGTTTATCTTTTACTTTTTCATTGACTTTTGCCAGACGATTCACATACTCACACACTGAATCTTCATTATCTGCAGAACACGGTCCGATAATGACTGCAAATTTGTCCGATTTTCCCGTAAAAATATCTCGAATCTCCTGATCTCTTTTTTTCTTTAACTCTGCAAGCTTTTCTGACAGAGGATATTCTTCCTTCAGTTCTGTCGGAGAAGGCAGTGTCGTATTGAATTTCATAGACATATTTTTTCTCCTTCTATGTTTCTTCTCTCTTATTCATTCAAGACTGCACTATCCTAAAATCTGTACTCCACCAAGAAGCACATAAGATATGAACCACATAATTACAGTTGCCATGCAGATTCCAATGATGACTGCCGGAAATGCTTTCTTAAATTTCACACCGAGAAGTGCGGCAATGAGTGAACCTGTCCATGCTCCGGTTCCCGGAAGCGGAATACCAACAAATAATACAAGTCCCCAGAATTCATATTTTTCAATCTGGTCTTTTTTCTTCATTGCTTTTGCTTCCAGCTTATCTACCAGCGGTTTTAAATGTTTTGTTCCTTTCATCCAGTTAAAAATCGGTGTGATCAGAAGCAGGATAAACGGAACCGGTATAATATTCCCAAGAATACATAATGGAATCGCTTTCGCGACCGGCACTCCAAGAAGCGGTCCTGCTACAAGAAGCGCTCCACGAAGTTCCAGAATCGGAATCATGGAAATAATAAATACAATTGCCTCTTTCCCAACACTTCCACTGAGTGCATCAATAATTCCTTGTACTAATGACTGTGTCATACATCTCTCCTTATTTTTTCATTTATTTTTGTAACTGTTCAGAACCCCGCCACATATATTTTTTCAAAAATGCAAATAATTGTTCCATCTCTTCTCTTGTTCCGATGGTAATACGCATATATTGCTCGATTCTCTCGCTGCCCCAAAATCGCACATAGATATCATGTGCCTTTAATGCCTCAAACAGCTCTTTCGCATCGTATTCCGGGTGCTTTGCAAATATAAAGTTGGACCCGGAATCCAGATATGTAAATCCAAGTTTTGTAAGTTCTTCTTTTGCCCACTCCCTTGTCTCAACAATTTTTCTGACGCCATTCTCGAAATATTCCCTGTCTTTCACAGCTTCCACACCACACACAATTGAAGTCTGGTTCATAGTATAAGAGTTAAATGAATATTTCGCATCATTTAAGTATTTGATCAATGTCGGATTGCTGATAGCATAGCCGATTCGCATACCCGCCATAGATCTTGCCTTGGAAAATGTCTGGACAACGATCAGGTTATCGTATTTGTCAATCAGTTCCAGTGCGGAACGTCCTGCAAAATCAATATACGCTTCATCCACGATCACAATGACATCCTGATTATGTGCAATGATATCTTCTACTACTGACAGATCCTCATAGATTCCTGTCGGTGCATTTGGGTTTGGGAAAATCACTCCCCCGTTCTCCTTATAGTAGTCTTCTTTTACAAGTTTGAAATCCTCATCCAGTTTCTGACATTCATATGGAATCCGATACAGATCCGCCCATACACTATAAAAAGAATAAGTAATATCCGGGAAAAATATCGGTTTTTCGGAATTAAAAAATGTCAGGAAACACATAGACAATACATCATCGGATCCTACACCTACAAATACCTGGTCCGGATTCACATGATAAAAGTCCGCAAGCGCATTTACAAGTGGTGCTGCAGTCGGATCCGGATAAAGGCGGAAACGGTCTGTATCCATCTCTTCTAACGCTTTTGTGACTCCCGGTGCCGGTGGATATGGATTCTCATTCGTATTTAATTTGATGACTTTGCGCTGTGGCTGTTCACCTGGTACATATGGCTCTACTTTTCTTATGTTCTTCTCAAATGCTTTCATACTATGCTCCTGTATCTTTGCTAAATTTGTTCATCGCCGCGACCTCTGAACATTACATGTATTCCTTTGCCAGTTCTTTGAATTTAGGAAGCGAATTCACGATTGTCTCATGAGATACACAATATGCCAGTCTTACATATCCCGGACACGCAAAGGAACTACCTGGTACCATCAGGATATTATATTTCTTTCCTGCATTACAGAATTCCTTTTCATCTGCAACTGGTGATTTTACAAAGAGATAGAATGCTCCCTGTGGTTTGATGCATTCAAATCCACATTCTTTCAATCCGTTATATAGATCTTCTCTGTTTCTGTTGTAGAAAGAAAGGTCTGTCTTTGCATCCAGGCATTTTTCTACTACTTTCTGCTGCAGAGTTGGTGCATTTACAAAACCTAAGATTCTTGTTGCCACATTGGCAGCGGAAAGAAGATCTTCACTGTCTGCAACCTCATCCGGAATAACAAGATATCCTATACGTTCTCCTGGAAGTGACAGGGATTTACTAAAAGAATATCCTACAATCGTATTATCATAATATTTCGTCAGGTATGGAACTTCCACTCCATCATAAGCAAGTTCACGATATGGTTCGTCAGAAATCAGGAAAATCTCTGTTCCATATTCTTTCTGTTTGGCCTCCATGATTGCCGCTAACTTCTTGATCGTCTCCTCTGAATATACAACACCTGTCGGGTTATTCGGCGTATTTACAATGACAGCTTTTGTCTTTGGTGTAATCTTCTGCTCAAATTCATCAAGCTTTGGCTGAAAATCAACTGTATTCGGGGAAATCTCGACCAGAACTCCATCATAGTTATTTGTATAAGAACGATATTCTCCAAAATATGGTGCAAATGCAATCACTTCATCTCCGGGATTGATCAGAGATTTTAAAATGACATTCAATCCACCTGCCGCTCCGACAGTCATGACAATGTTCTTGCCGGAAAATTTTGTATCAAATCTTTCATTCAGAGACTTTGCAATTGCCTCTCTTACTTCCGGATATCCACTGTTACTGTTCGTATAGCCATGAAGCACAACCGGATCTGTGTCATTGACCAGTTCGACAATTGCATCTTTTACAATCTGCGGTGCCGGAACATTCGGATTCCCAAGGCTGAAATCAAATACATTCTCACGTCCGTAAATTCCTGCCAGACGTGTTCCTTCCTCAAACATTGCACGAATAGCGGAACTGTTCGCTACCATATTTTTCATTTTATCTGCTATCATTTTTCTATCTCCTTTTCATGTACATGTCCTTTTTCTACCATAAATACTGGTTTATAGGAAAGCTTTGCTTTTCTGAGTCCCTCAGAACCGGCATCATCTTCCCGATTCACATATTTGTAATCCATACACTCATGTTCTACAAATTGCTGATTGATCATAGTATATGCTCCGGGCACATCTGCATAAGCTTTCTCTATGTGAACAACAAATGTATCCGGGCAGATTGGTTCTCCGATGGTAAATGCTACGATTTTACCATCAATTCGAAGGATACCGCCCTTCAGGTCAAGTTCTTCAAAAAGTCTGAGTGCATTCATTGTCACACACATCTCTGCATTCTTATCTGTATCATCATTACAGCCATTCTCTTTTCTCCACTTCAAAGCCATCTGGAAACATTCCTCCAGATTCTCTTTTTTCATGGATTCGTAGCTCCAGCGTCCTTCAAATTCTTTTCGGAATCGATTCACATGGTTCTTCTTTCCATGCATCTTCTTACCAGACAAAGTCGCTAACTTCTCGCTTTCATAGACATAATCCGCTTCGTCCCGGTCATACTCAATCTCGAATCTTCCCGGATACCAGCTTTCCAGTCGTGCAAAATCATCCGGTGTCACATTATACATACGGAACGGATAACCTCGCTCCTCACTATATGTTTTCATCTTATCCAATGCACGCTTCACATGTTCATCTGTCCCTGCCGGAAATGCATAGGCAACATGTCCCTCATCTTCACTTTTGAACACCATGGCTCCTTCAACAATCGCCCATTTTACCGGGTACTGCCTGGACCATAAAAACGCATTGACAAATGTACGTTCACAACTTCTGCTCGGATGCTCATCGAAATACTTTGTCATGATTTCCTTGTCTTCCAGCTCTGTTCTCTTAAAAATAATATCTTTCATTCTATGCTCCAATTCAAAACTAGTAAAGAGCACATCCGACGAAGGAATTCCCCGCCATTGTACTCATCGCAGTTCTCGTCCATCTGATAACTGTAATTTTTACTCTTCCGAGTATAGCACATTTTCTATACTCATTACAAGGCATGCCCCTAATATCATCTATGTGCTTTTTACTGCTCTGCCAAAAAACAAAGCTTCATAGCTGCAATATCTATGAAGCTTTAAGCGCTTTCTTCACAATCTCACTCATCAGTTTGGAAGCTCCCAAAAGTGCTGCCGGATCTACTGTGAATTTAGAATTATGCGCCGGATATTTTCCCCCGGTCCCCACATGAAAAAATGCTCCCGGAACCAACTCCTGATAACAGGAAAAATCTTCTCCTCCCATCTCCGGATGCTGCAAGGTTACAT
Source organism: Dorea sp. 210702-DFI.3.125 (assembly GCF_020560945.1). Lineage (NCBI taxonomy): Bacteria > Bacillati > Bacillota > Clostridia > Lachnospirales > Lachnospiraceae > Dorea > Dorea sp. 210702-DFI.3.125. The sequence goes on along the minus strand of NZ_JAJCNF010000002.1, from coordinate 137,552 downwards.
GGAATCCTTCTTCCATTGCTTCTTTTCGCACAAGTTCTGCCAGATCTGCATCATTGTTCGTTGCCGGACAGCCCGGGATCCATGTAAATTCCACCTGATAACCTTCCCGCTCCAGACCTTCAGCCTGTGCCTGCATCAGTTTCACAATCTGCTCACGCACTTTGGGATTAAATGTGCGAACGGTTCCTTCTAGCCTGGCGGTCTCTGGGATAATGTTCCAGCTTGTGCCTGATGTAAAACGAGTCACACTGATAACTGCCGTCTCCGTCGGACTGATTCTTCGGCTTACAATTTCCTGAAGACTTCCTACCAGTCTTGCTGCTGCCGGGATCGGATCCAGACCCGTCTGCGGGGCGCTTCCGTGGCATCCCATTCCTTTTACCGTATATAAGAACCGGTCTACCGCCGCTGAAAATGGACCTGGTGCAATTGCAATCGTTCCGACTGGCATGTTTTGTTTTGTGTGAAGTCCAAAGATTTTTTCAATCTTATATTTTTCAAACATTCCGGTATTTACAACTTTTTCACCACCATGTTCTGCTTCTTCGGCAGGTTGAAACAATAAAATGACGGTACCTTTTATATGCTCTCTCTCTCCTCCAAGAAGTTTTGCCACTCCAAGAAGTGCTGTCGTGTGGAAATCATGTCCACAAGCATGCATACAGCCATCATTTTCTGAACTGTAAGAAAGTCCACTCTCTTCCAGGATCGGCAGCGCATCAATATCCGCTCTGATTGCAACAACACGCCCTGGCTCTTTTCCCTCGATCCTTGCAAGCGCTCCTGTATCAAGTCCCAGATTCAAAAGCTCCACACCTTCTGTCTGTTTTAATACATTTTTTACATAGTTGGTTGTCTCATACTCCTTTAATGCAAGTTCCGGATGTCTGTGCAGCCATTGAAAATGTTCCAATAAGTATGTCTGTAGTTCTTCTGCCATCACGATTTTCCTCCTGTCTTATCTACCATTCTTTACAAATCCCTAGTTCAAGAATGCCTCTGCATTCAAAGCATCTCTAAGCTGATCCATTGCCTGCCTTAACGTCTGACGCGGGCATGCGATATTGATTCGTTCAAATCCTTCTCCTACTGCCCCAAAAATAAATCCCGGATCCAGCCAGAGATTTGCCTTATCAACGACCAGATGTTCCAGTTCTTCTACTGATAACCCCAGTTCTCTGCAATCCAGCCAAAGCAGATAAGTTCCTTCCGGCTCAATAAGCCTGATTTTCGGAATCTCCTGTTTCAGATAATCCCGGACGAAGTCCACATTTCCCTGAAGATATACAAGTAACTCTTCCAACCATTCTTCGCCGTTTTCATAAGCAGCCTGACACGCTTCCATTCCCATCAGATTCGGCTGGCTGTAGCCCGCTTGCATCACTTCGTGTTTAAATTTCTCACGCAGCTTTGGATTGGAAATGATAATGTTGGAAAGTTGAAGCCCTGCCACATTAAATGTTTTTGATGGCGCGGTACATGTGACAGTAATATCTGCAATCTCTTCTGAAATAGATGCCATCATCTGATGTTTATGTCCTTTGTATACAATATCACTGTGGATCTCATCGCTGACAAGTGTCACGTGATATTTCAAGCAGAGCGCTGCAACTTTTTCCAACTCTTCTCTTTTCCACACACGTCCTACCGGGTTGTGCGGACTGCAGAAAAGTAATAATTTTACATCATTTTCCCGGATTTTCTTCTCTATATCCTCAAAGTCAATGGTGTAGTGCCCATCTTCTAATTTTAATGGACTTCCAATCAGCTTTCTTCCATTGTCTTCAATGACCTCTCTGAACGGGTAGTAAACCGGCTGCAGCATCAGAACACTTTCTCCCGGCTCTGTGTAGGCTTTTACTGCCATTGCAAGTGCAAACACAATTCCTGGTGTCTTGATGATCCAGTCACTCTCGATTTCCCAGTCAAATCTTCTCTTATACCAGGATTTCACTGCTCTGAAATAATCCTCCAGGGTATCACTGTACCCAAATATACCATGCTCTACAATCTCAAATAAGCGCTCTCTGACTGCTTTTGGTGCCTGAAAATCCATATCTGCCACCCAAAGTGGAAGTATATCCGCTTTCTTTCCTCTTACTGTCGCAAAATCATATTTTAAAGAATGTGTTCCTTTTCGATTGATTACTTTATCAAAATCTGTTGCCATATTTATTTTCTCCTTCATTTTCGCAATTGCCTGTTGTCTTCAAATATTTTAGGACAGGGACTTCTTTAAAAAGTACCTGTCCCAGATTTAATTTTCTTATTTCAGCTTTCTCATCTGTCTTCATTTTATATTCAAGTCGAACGTCCGTGAGACTTGGCGCGTGATTCTGGTCAGAGAAGCTGACATATTCCTATCAGAATCACTGCGCATCTTCGCGGAGCGTTTATCTCAGGCGGAGACCTAACTCCCACTGAGACAAATTTGCTATTACTCACCACCTGAAGTGGGAGTCTTCTCGACTGAGATAAAACTTTTTATTGTTTCTTACAATTCTGCCATCTCCAAAAATGCTCTTGTACGTTCATTCTCCGGATTATTAAACAATTTCTCCGGTGTATTGTCTTCTACAATCTGTCCACCTTCCAGGAATAAGATTCTGGAGGCAACATTTTTTACAAAGCGCATCTCATGGGATACTACGATCATCGTCATTCCATCTGCTGCAATTTCTTTCATAACATCAAGAACTCCCCCGATCCACTCCGGATCAAGAGCACTTGTTGGCTCATCAAACAGCATAACCTGCGGTTCTGCTGCAAGTGCTCTCGCTATTCCTACTCTCTGCTGCTGCCCTCCGGAAAGACGTACCGGGTATTCATCTCTCTTCTCGATCAGTCCGACACGTTCCAGCAAATGTTCTGCTTTCTCCACTGCCTGGACTTTCGGCATCTTCTGAACCCGAATCAGTCCTTCCGTAATATTCTCCAGAGCAGTCTTGTTCTTCCAGAGATTATAATGCTGAAATACCATGCTCGTCTTTTCTCTGAGTGCCCGGATTTGTTGTTTATTCTCTTTTCCGGCTTCAATTGTAACTCCATCAATGGTAACTCTCCCTGCATCTGGTACATTTAACCAGTTGAGAGAACGAAGAAGCGTTGTCTTACCGCCTCCGCTTGGTCCGATCAGCGTTACAACTTCACCTTTTTCTATCTGAAAATCCAGATTTTTCAAAACCTGATTATCACCAAAAGCTTTACAAAGTCCTCTTACTTCTACTATCGACATCTTAATTTCTCCTCTCTTTTCTACGCACATAGGTCTCTATCTTTGCAAGCAGACGTTCCAAAAGCATACAGCATACCCAGTAAATCAAAGATACTGCAATATATACCTCAAAGTAACGATAGGATCTCGCTCCAACGATTCTTGCCTGTGCCATAATATCTACAACTGCAATGTTAAATACAAGAGAAGTCTCTTTTAATAATGATATAAAGTTATTGCCCAGACTTGGAAGTGCTACGACAAATGCCTGCGGGATTACAACACTTATAAGCGCCTGCCACTTCGTCATATTCAAGCTATAACAAGCTTCTACCTGTCCTTCATCTACGGACATCAATGCACTGCGGATAATCTCTGACATATATGCCGCTGCATTAAGTCCCAGTGTAATAATTGCGAATACGACCGGGTGGATTCCGTTAATATCAAAACTTGTTCCCCATGCTTCGTTCATCACACGAAGCAGTATCGGGATTCCGTAATACACAAGCACCAACTGTACCATAGTCGGCGTACCACGGATAAATGATATGTATACTTTCGCAACTGTCTTAAGTACCCGTACTTCAAAATAACGGGCCAACGCAATAAAGAACCCTACAATCAGTCCTGCTACACAACTGGCAATTGTAATCAGAAGTGTAATCGGCAGATATACTGCTATCTGCGGAATGGACTGTATCAGAAATTCAACACTAAATATTTTCCCCATCTCTTTTACACCAATCTTTCTCTTTTATTCGGAACTCTTGTGGTTTCCGGTACAACTTATGAATCGCCCTATAGAAATTCGTGCAAGAACGATTTCTGTAAAACAATGTATTGCACAAAATGCACGTCGCATCTCATACGGCGTGCATCTTACATTTTTTCTTATTTCTTTAAAGATATAAGACACTTTCTCGATTATAATTGTGGTGCATAATCTCCATCAAGATACTTCTCAGATAATTCTTTTAATGTACCATTTTCAATCAACGTCTTCAGACTGTCATCAATAATCTTTTTCAGCTTCTCTCCTGACTCGTCCTGTCTCAGAAGCATGTATGTAGTTGTCTCATCACCAGTCTCAAATGGAAGACACTCTAGTTCATTGTCAAGTCCCTGCTCTTTGAGAACATAATCAGCAGTTACTTTAATAGAAGCAATATGTGCATCTGCTCTTCCGTTAATAACTTCCTGAAGCATCTTGCTCATATCTCCATCTGCATACATAATATTGGCTGCTTTGTCCGGATGCTCTTTGTTATAATTCTCAAGCCAGTTTGTCTGTGCTCCTGAGGTTGCAGATACAATCGTTTTTCCTGCAATACTGTTTACATCACTGGAAATATCTGTACGGTCTTTTTTAAATACAATTGCTGCCTGAGTCTCTGTATATGGAATATCCGGGAAAAGATATTTCTGCTCACGCTCTTCATTCTTACCACACTGGCTGGCAATCACATCAATCTTGCCAGACTCGAGAGCTGTAAAGATTCCATCCCAGCCTGTTGCTTCATATTTAAATTCAACATCTGGATTCAGATCATCAATTGCCTTCATGACTGCAATATCATATCCGTCCGGTTCGCCTTTTTCATTTACAAGGTTGAACGGAGGATATGCTCCTTCTGTTCCAACTGTATAAGTGGTAACTCCGGAATTGTCAGATTCTTTTTTATCATCTGCTGATTTTCCACAACCAGCCATCATACTTGCTACCATTCCTACTATCAATAATGTACTTAATACTTTTTTCTTCTTCATAACTGATCACTCCTTACAAGTTTTTTTCATTAGTTTTTATGTTCTTGACTTTTCCTATTATAATTGTAAGAATTTAGTTTGTCTATGTTTAGATTTTTATAGTTTGCTATAGGATATAATTATAGCAATATCTGAATTGATTGAATTGATTTTTGTTTTTCTTGACGTTTTCCTATATATACGGTATCATTAATTATATTATGTGTAATCATTTTTATTATATGATACCAAAAACTCAACAACATTATATTATAGAGAGAAGACGATAATTATAAAATCAGAAAAGAAAAAACAGGGTTTCACATTAGTAGAACTCATTGTGGTTCTGACAATCCTTGCAATTCTTGCCGCACTTTTGATTCCGGCTTTAACCGGATACATACGAAAGGCAAAAGAAAAAGCAATTATAACAGAAGCAACCGATACTTGGAAAGCTGCACAGGCAGCCATGTCAGAATGCTATGCTATGTATCCTGAAAGCTTTACAAACCCTGATCCCACTAAACCGCCATGCAGATTTGCAACGGAAATCGATGGCAAAAGAATAAAGAATCTGGGCAGAATTACGAACGCTGCTCTGAATGCTGTACAGAGAAATCCCAATGACAAAACAGAAATCAATACATCCAGCAGAAGAATTGCCCGACAGGTATTATCTTATCTGGATAGTGCTGATAAATCTAATGCACAGTACCTTTTCACTGCGCCTTCTGGAAAAAATACATGGGACACTACATTTAATGATTATTTTGGAGCAAAATATGATTCTAATGCTGTACTGCTTCAGATTTTCCATACAACAGACGGAAAAGTTGTTGCAATTAACTTTGGCAAAGACGGTTATATGGTAACAATAGTTCCCGGCAAGGAAACTACATGTGTATATAACGGGAAATCTTTAAAATCAATCGAAGGCTAAAAAGAGGAGTCAGTTTGCTGCAAGCAGCATCTGGCTCCTCTTTTCTTTTTCATAGCACGAACGCCCACTTCGATTCCGCTCTGCTCCATCTCAGTGCTCGTTTGACTCACATAGATTAAAATAAGAGTACTCTGGCTCTCGTGCTTCGCTATGATGGCATGCACCCGCCCACCTCGATTCCGCTTTGCTTCTTCTCGGTGCTCGTTTGCATTCTCACACAATATAACAAAAGGACGATTCTCCCTGCAAGCAGGTTTAATCGTCCTTCCGTTATATTATGCCCTCATAGCTTATTCGTCCATGTTTGCGAGTTTTTTGGCTTGATCGGCAGCGATGCAGGCATCGATGATTTCCTGGATATCGCCGTTCATGATCTTGTCTAGTTTGTATAATGTCAGACCTATACGGTGATCTGTGACACGTCCCTGTGGGAAGTTATAAGTACGGATTTTCTCAGAGCGGTCTCCTGTTCCGATCTGGCTCTTTCTTGCTTCTGCCTCTGCATCATGCTGCTTCTGACATTCCAAATCGTAAAGTTTTGCACGCAGAAGTGCAAATGCTTTTTCTTTATTCTGCAGCTGTGATTTCTCTGTCTGGCTGTAGATTACAATTCCAGTTGGATAGTGAGTCAGACGTACAGCGGAGTCTGTTGTATTGACACACTGTCCTCCGTTTCCTGATGCTCTCATAACATCGATACGGATATCTTTCTCATCGATATGAACATCCACATCTTCTGCCTCCGGCATAACTGCTACTGTGATTGTTGATGTGTGGATACGTCCGCCACTTTCTGTCTCCGGCACACGCTGCACGCGGTGTACTCCGGATTCGTATTTCATCATAGAATATGCGCCCTGTCCATCAATCATAAATGTAACATTCTTCATACCACCGATTCCAATTTCTTCGCACTCTACCAGTTCCACTTTCCAGCGTTTACTCTCTGCATAATGCAGATACATACGATAAATTTCTGCAGCAAAAAGTGCTGCTTCATCTCCACCGGCACCAGCACGGATCTCAACTACTACGTTCTTGTCATCATTAGGGTCTTTTGGAAGCAACAGGATCTTAAGCTCATGCTCAAGCTCTTCTACTCTTGCTTTCGACTCATTCAACTCCTCTTTTGCAAGTTCTCGCATATCTTCGTCAGACTCTTCATTCAGAAGTTCCAGACTTTCTTCAATGTTCTGCTTGCATGCTTTATATTCTTTGTATGCTTCTACGATTGGTGTAAGCTCACTTTGTTCTTTCATGAGCTTACGGAAACGGTTTGGGTCACTTGCCACATCCGGTTCCTGAAGTTCGCTCAAGATTTCTTCTAATCGAATTAGCAGATCTTCTAATTTATCAAACATCTCTATCTCCTCCTGTTTACCTACAATATTACTATAACTGCCATATACCGGCGCAAACATTAAACATAATCCTCACTTCGGTATTCTCTATCCTGACCAATGTCTCACATTTTTGTTCGACTTGAATTTTCTACAACTCTTTTATTGTACATGCCACACACTACACGGTCAAGTCCTGCCAGATCCTTTTTCACATATATATTGCAAAATCCTGCATTTTTCATAAGCTTTGATACATCTTCTGCCTGGTCATGACCGATCTCGAACATGAGCCATGCACCATCATTCAAATGTGAAATGCTTTCGCTTACAATTCTTCTGTAAAAGTAAAGTCCGTCTTCATGTCCGTCAAGCGCAATCCACGGATCATGAAGCTTTACTTCGTCCTCCAGTCCCTGGATCACTTCCGTTCTAATATATGGTGGGTTTGACACAATAAGATCAAAACTTTCAGATACATTTTCAAAAATGTCACTCTGTACCCATATAACAGGAACCTTAAGTCTCTGAGCGTTCTTTTTTGCCACTTCAAGCGCATCTGCTGATATATCTGCGCCAACCGCTTTCACCCCTGTAATGTGCTTTCTTTCTGCCGCATACTTTAAAAGACTGATCGGTATACAGCCCGAACCAGTACACATATCCAGCACATGCATATCCGGTCTTATCACTTTCAATGCTTCTTCCACCAGATTCTCTGTATCCTGTCTTGGTATAAGCACATGCTCATTAACAAGAAATTCATATCCCATAAACTCCTGACTTCCCGTAATATGCTGAAGTGGAATTCTTCGTGCACGCTTTTCCAGATATTCCCAATACCGTTTCGCTTCCTCTTCCGAAATATTTTTTTCCGGATTTCCATAGTAGGAAGCACGACTGATTCCAGTCACATATTCCAGTAAATACCATGCATCGATTTGAGCATCTGGTATCTGTCTGCTTTCCAGATACGCAGATCCTTCTTTATAAATCCTCTGCAGTTTTAAAATTCTCTGCTTCATATGCTCTCCAATCAAATACTGCTTCTACTGCCTGTATTGCCACTTCAATCATTGAGTCGTCCGGTTCTTTCGTTGTCAGCTTCTGGATTGCAAGTCCTGGTCTGCTCAAAAGATTGATAATCGGATTCTCACTTCTTCCTGCAAGTTTCAGTACTTCATAAGAAATTCCTGCAATGACCGGAATCAGGGCAATTCTCACGATCACACGCATCAGCGGTGATTCCACCTGAATCAACATCAACAAAATAATACTGATTGCCAGTACGAAGAATAAGAAGCTTGTTCCACAGCGCTTATGCTGTCTGGAACTGATTCTGACATTATCAACGGTAAGCGGAAGTCCATGCTCAATGCAATTGATGCATTTGTGCTCCGCGCCATGGTACATAAATGTTCTCTGGATATCATCCATTCTTGAAATCAATGCAATATAGAGAATAAATATACCAATCCTCACAAATCCTTCCACTAATGTTCTCAAATGATACGATGGCATCAGTGGTTTTAATAATGAAGACAGAAAATACGGCAGAACCATAAATACTGCTACTGCAATTACTACAGATATTGCAACTGTCGCATTCATCATCCATTTTTCCTGTTTTTCCTTCTTTGCGATTTCTTCCTCTGTCAGTTCTTTTTCGCTTTTTACTTCCTCTTCGTCCTCATAAAATTCAGCTGAAAACATCAACGTCTTAATTCCCAGAACCATAGAATCTATAAAATTGAACACCCCTCTGATAAACGGAATCTTCGTTAAAGCTTTCCATTTGATCACACTGTGATATTCTTCCTTCTGTACAAAAATCTCTCCATCCGGTTTTCTCACTGCAACCGCATAGTCGTCTCCATGTCTCATCATAATTCCTTCAAGGACTGCCTGTCCCCCAATATTGGATGACTTCATATAATTGCTCTCCTCATATCTGATATAAATAGAAGAAAGGGTTGAGATTTAAAAAACCTCAACCCCGATAACCTTCGAACTTATTTCATTCCGTACTTCTTGTTGAACTTATCAACACGGCCACGAGCCTGTGTTGCTTTCTGCTGTCCTGTGTAGAACGGATGACACTTAGAACAGATTTCTACGTGGATATCTTCTTTTGTAGATCCTGTTACGAATGTGTTACCACAGTTGCAAGTTACAGTTGCCTGATAGTATGCTGGATGTATTCCTTCTTTCATGATTTTCACCTCTTCTTTATTATTGTTGCGTTTATTTTAGTTGCGTCAAACGCGAATATTTTCTAAACAGCTTTCTTATTGTACCACACGATTGCCAGCTTGTCTATAATATTTTTTTCTTTTTTACCATTTCAATCAACTCATTGTTGTTCTTTGTATTGGAAAACATATTCAGGATACTCTCCACCGCCTCTTCCGCACGCATTCCATTGAGTGCACGGCGCATGATCTCCACAGCTTCCTGCTCATCTTTGTTAAGAAGCAGATCTTCTCTACGAGTGCTTGACTTCGGTATATCAATAGCAGGGAACATTCTTTTTTCAGAAAGCTTACGGTCAAGTACCAGTTCCATGTTACCTGTTCCTTTAAACTCCTCATATACAACATCGTCCATCTTGCTTCCTGTATCTACCAGTGCTGTAGCGAGAATTGTAAGGCTTCCACCCTCACGCATATTTCTTGCAGCACCAAAGAAACGCTTTGGCATATGAAGCGCTGCAGGATCAAGACCACCGGAAAGTGTTCTTCCGGATGGTGAAACAGTCAGGTTATACGCTCTTGCAAGACGTGTGATGCTGTCAAGCAAGATCATAACATCTTTCTTATGTTCTACAAGACGCTTTGCACGTTCGATGACCATTTCAGATACTCTCTTATGATGCTCTGGAAGCTCATCAAATGTAGAGTAAATAATCTCTACATTGTCTCCTTGAATGGTCTCTTTAATATCCGTAACTTCCTCCGGACGTTCATCAATCAGAAGAATCAGAAGATGCACTTCCGGATTATTCTTAAGAACAGACAATGCAACTTCTTTTAAAAGTGTTGTCTTACCGGCTTTCGGAGGTGATACGATCATTCCTCTCTGACCTTTACCAATTGGAGAAAGCAAGTCCATAATTCTCATAGACGTGCTTGTCTTGCCACACTCCAGACGCATTCTCTCATTTGGAAAAATCGGTGTCATCTTCTCGAAACTGCTACGTGTGAGAAGTTCCATTGGATCTGTATCATTCACTTTAGTCAAATATAACAGTGCGCTGAACTTCTCCTGCTGTGTCTTAATACGAGTATGTCCCTCCAAAATATCTCCAGTCTTCAGATTGAATCTACGGATCTGAGACGGCGAAATATAGATATCATTATCTCCTGGAAGATAATTATCACTTCGGATAAATCCGAACCCATCTGGCATAACCTCCAGAATTCCGCGTGCAACAATGCCACTGTCCAGGCGGTCAATATCATGGATTTCTTTATCTCCGGTATTCGCAGACATCTCTTTTACTGTCTCACGCTTTTCCTGTTTTTCTTTTTCCTGTTCTTTTTCATCTTCCTGTAACATCAATTCGATTACCTGGGCCTTTTTCATTGTAGAAATACCTTTCAGGCCTCTTGCTTTTGCAAGTTCTTTTAACGTCGTCAACGGTAATGTTTCATATTTTTCTTTCATCATCGCTTTATATTCCTTTCAATTATAGGCTTATGTGTCATCACGGGATTCTTTGTCAGAATAGACTTCATCTGAAACTAAAGTTTATTATACTACAAATGTTTCGCTTTTAAAAGCCTTTTTTCAAAGACATTTCTTGATTTGGTAATCTTAAAATGATATGATGGTATACAAGGGGTGACCTTGTTCAAATCCCCATATACAAAATATAGTAGAAAAAGGTGGTATTTAACGTGACAAATCAAGAAAAAGCTCTGAAAATGCACGAAGAATGGAACGGCAAACTTGAAACCATCGCAAAGTCTCATGTAAAGACTCGCGAAGATCTGGCAATTGCTTACACACCGGGTGTTGCTGAGCCATGCAAAGTTATCGCTGAAGATAAAGAAGCCGCATACAAATATACAATCAAATCCAACACAATTGCTGTTGTATCTGACGGAAGTGCCGTGCTTGGACTTGGCAATATAGGACCGCTGGCTGCCATGCCTGTTATGGAAGGAAAAGCTGTCCTTTTCAAAGAATTCGGTGGTGTCAATGCTGTGCCGATCTGCCTGGACACTCAGGATACTGAAGAAATCATCAAAACTGTTGTAAATATTGCTCCTGCTTTCGGAGGCATTAACTTAGAAGACATCAGTGCTCCAAGATGCTTTGAAATTGAGGAACGTCTGAAAGAGCTTCTCGACATTCCTGTTTTCCACGACGATCAGCACGGAACTGCCATTGTGGTTCTTGCCGGAATCATTAATGCATTAAAAGTAACAGGAAAAGACAAAGAGACCTGTAAAGTCGTTGTAAATGGTGCCGGAAGTGCCGGTGTTGCAATCACAAAACTGCTTCTCACATACGGATTTTCTCATATTACAATGTGCGATATCAGTGGAATCCTCGGAAAAGATTCTCAGAATCTGAATTGGATGCAGAAAAAGATGGTCGAAGTAACAAATCTGGAAGGCAAAAAAGGAACCCTTGCTGATGCATTGAATGGTGCAGACATCTTTGTCGGTGTATCTGCTCCGAATATTGTCACAAAAGAAATGGTCGCTTCCATGAACAAAGATGCTATCCTCTTTGCGATGGCCAACCCTGTACCAGAGATCATGCCAGACCTCGCAAAAGAAGCCGGAGCAAAAGTTGTTGGAACCGGACGTTCAGACTTCCCGAACCAGGTCAACAATGTCGTTGCTTTCCCTGGAATCTTCAAAGGCGCTCTGGAAGGACGCGCAACTAAGATTACAGAAGAGATGAAACTTGCAACTGCAAAAGCAATCGCAAGCCTTGTTCCGGATGAAGAACTGAACGAAAACAATATTCTTCCGGAAGCTTTCGACCCTCGCGTTGCAGACGTTGTAAGCGAAGCTGTGAAGGAATTGATTTAATGGCTGTTTACTGGGGCGAAAAGAGATACCATTCTCTGGACTATTATCTCAAAAACACCTATGGCAGCAAATTATATAAACTATCACTGAACGGAGGCATGACTTGTCCGAACCGGGATGGAACATGCGGAACCCGTGGCTGTATTTTTTGCAGCCAGGGTGGTTCTGGTGATTTTGCCGAATCACCTTCCGAGACGATTCGTGAACAGATTGAACATGGAAAATCCAAAGTCGCCGCCAAATATGGAGGCGGTTCTTATATTGCATACTTTCAAGCATATACGAACACTTATGCACCTGTAGACTACCTTCGTAAAATATTTACTGAGGCAATCATGCACCCGGATATCAGAATTCTTTCTGTTGCAACAAGACCGGACTGTCTCGGCGAAGATATTTTAAATCTTCTTCATGAATTAAATCAGATCAAACCTGTCTGGATTGAACTTGGACTTCAGACAATTCATGAAGATACGGCATCTTATATCCGGCGCGGCTATGATCTTCCGGTATTTGAACATGCATTAAAGAGACTTCGTCAACTGGGTATTCCGGTAATCGTACACACGATTCTCGGACTTCCAGGAGAAGATATCAAGCGGAATCTTGAGACTATGCATTATCTGAATGATCACCACATTCAGGGAATCAAGCTACAGCTTTTACATGTTCTGAAATACACAGATCTCGCGGACGATTACCTGACAGGCAGATTTTCTGTTTATTCCATGGAAGAATATTTTGAAGTCTTAAGTTCCTGTATCTGCAATCTGAGTCCGGATATCGTCATTCATCGGCTCACCGGGGACGGTCCAAAAGATCTTCTGATTGCTCCTACCTGGAGCACAAACAAACGACATGTCTTAAACCAGATGCAGTCCTGGTTCAAGATTCACGACATCTGGCAGGGAAAGGAGTTGTAAATTATGGCAGAAGCATTTAAACTTTATAAACTGATTATTCTGTATATGCTGGATAAGGTGGATTTCCCACTGACTAATTCCCAGATTTCAGAATTCGTTTTAAACGAAGGCTACACGACATATTTTAAATTGCAACAGGCTCTTTCAGAGCTTTTGGATTCTGGATTTATTCGTGAAGAGTCCACGCACACAAGAACATTTTATCACCTGACAGAAGAAGGCGAGGAAACAATTCATTACTTTAAAAATGATATTTCACCTGCAATCCAGGAAGATATTAACAGTTTTCTCAGTAATAAACAATATGAACTGAAAAATGAAGTTGCCATAAAAGCTGACTATTATCGAAATCCCAACATGGAATATTGTGTCCGCTGTCAGATACTGGAACGTGATGCTCCTTTAATCGACCTGACGCTCACTGTTCCAACGGAATCTGAAGCAATGGCAATTGCAGCAAACTGGACACAAAAGAATGAAAAGATATACGCCAATCTAATGGCCGAATTATTATAGGTATATCCCAAAAAAAGAATGAACTGTATTTTAATTTTCATTGCAAATACAGTTCATTCTCTTTTTATTTAGCCCGGATTTGTATGATCATTATCTTCCAAGGAATGTTCCTATAAAGATTCCATAGTAGTTACCAATGACATATCCAAGAGTACCGACCAGAAGTGCCGGAACTACCATTGCCTGCCATCCTTTTGCAATTGCAAGCGCTGCGGCTGTTGTAGGTCCACCTATATTTGCATTCGATGCAATACAGATCTCTTCCAGGTTGAATTTGAAAATCTTACCAAATACAAAGGAGACAATCATGTTCATACCAACGATGATTGCACAGAATACAAGGAGTAATGGTGCCTGTGTCACGATCAGGTAGATAGATGCCGGAACACCGATTACTGCAAAGAAGATATGAATCAGGAATGTACCAATTTCCTGTGCGCCACCAATATTTCCCATAAATTCTGGTTTAATTGTTGCCAATAACATGGTCAATGTAGGCATGATCAAATATTTGTTTCCAAGAAGACCGTTTAATAATGACAGTCCAAAATTACTTGTTGGAATCAATCCTGCAAAGAAATCTGCAATTGCTGTAGAAATTGCTACGATTGCAAATGCAATCGCAAGTGCCTCTGCGATATCGATCAGTGCGACCGGTTTTGCTTTCCAGTAACTTGCTGCCTGGTTTTCACTTTCACCACTTGCTTTTCTTGCTTCTACTTCATCAATATATGGATGTTTAAATTTCTTCAAGAAGAATTTAATTGTTGGAATTGCAATCAGTACAAAGAAATAAAGTGCCATCAAAAGGTTATCTGCTACCACTGAAGAAGATACCATATCTCCGCTTGCTCCAAATGCATCAGACATTGCTACCATGTTCACACTTCCTCCTGTGTATGAACCAACCATCATAGCTGCTATCTTGTGCAGATCTGCAATCTGATTATGTAACAGAGAAAATGCTACAATACCACCGACCAGTGTACCAATACCGCTGATCAGATAAATTACAAGCACACGTCCACTTTCTTTCCAGATTTTCTTCACATTTGCATTAAACAAAAGAAGTGGTACTGCAAGTGGTACAACATATGACCATACAAAATCATATGCCGGTGCATCTGTCGGGATTACCCGGATGTTAGAAAGAATCATAGCTCCAATCAAAGCAATAACACAACCTGTTACTTTTCCTGCCCATTTGTACTTCTGCTCCATCCAGATAGCTAATGCTGCGACGACTACTAATATTGCAAACAACGCCCACGTATTATCCGCACTAATTAATGTTTTCATATGAATTCCTGCCTTTCTCAATCCTATAAACAAGTTACTTTTTCGTATTCTTTATTTCCATACTTCTTTGAATACTCGATAAAAATTCTTATAGCCAATCTTGTCAAGATCTTCCTGACTGTATCCCCTCTTCTTTAATACTGCCAGGATATTCTTTGCTTCTGCCTCATTAGAAATACCGTCGCCACTCGGTGAATCGACATGATCACTGAATGTCTTAAGCGCCTCTCCTCCAAGGTAGTCATCAAAGTCAAATCCAAGACCAATATGATCTATTCCGATCAGATCAGCAATATACTCGACATGGTCTGCCAAATGCTCGACATTTTGTTCATCGTGTTTTTCAGAAATAAACTCTCTCATACTGTTCATTCCCACCAGACCACCAGTCTTAGCAATCGCCTTCAACATGTCATCTGTCAGGTTGCGCATTGCCGGACATACACTACGTGCATTGGAATGTGATGCAATAATCGGTCCCTGCGCCAGATCAATGACGCCCCAGAAACATTTGTCATTTAGATGTGATACATCCATCACCATTCCAAGATCCTGAATCCGCTTTACGGCTTTCTTTCCTGCTTCTGTAAGTCCCCTTGTTACATCCACCGGCCATCCGGTTGCCAATGCGTTTAATTCATTCCAGGTAAGCATTGCATGTCTGACACCTACTTCATCATAAAAATAGTTGATCATATCAATGTCTTCCCCAATCTGGCTTAACCCTTCCATTCCGGTTACGATATTTAATTTTCCTTCTTTTGTGCCTTTTTCAAAATCATCATACTTCTTCACAAAATTCAGAATATCCGCAGAATCTTCCATTTCCTGCTTAATACTCTTTACAATCTGTTTGGATCGTTTCACTGGATCACTATCATATGGTGGATCGATCCAGATTACGAAAATTCCTCCTGTAACACCACCTTCCTGGAACTTATGCAGATGATGCTTACGAAAAATATCTCTTTCTCCGTGATCTACTGCACGGCAAGTTACATCTGTCCACACATCTCCATGTCCATCAAAAATCATTCTATCTTCTCCCTTCTAACATTTTCAAGACATCTCACATACCGATTATTTTTTCACCACCCTCCTGTTTCATCAGATTAAGAGTCTTTTTTCATTTTTATATATGCACGCCATGTTGTTGCAAATTTTTTCCACTCGGTAAGACCATCTTCCTGGATTCTGGATCCGAGTGCCGCATGATGCGGTGCTTCTTTTACAACTTGTGGTGTAGTATATGCTTCTTCTGCAATCTGACGATATGCATCTACAAATTCATCAATATCATCCTTTGAGTAAGATTCTACAGGCTCTGGTGTAAAAGGTTCTGGAATGATTCTTGGATGATGACTTGTAAAATAATCTTGAAAACCATAATCCACGATTCGTCTGCAGATATCATCTGTCGTTACGCCTGTCTCGTCCGTCAATTCTTTCCAGCTCAGTCTTGCCTGTTCTAATCTGTATTTTCCTTTCGCATATGGCAAAGAAATTCCTTTTATCTCCAAAAGTTTTTTCAACATATAATTATTATTTAAAATCGACATTTCTGCAATCTGTTTCATTCCATCCGGGCCGAGAGTTCGAATATATGCATAGGTTCTCACAAGAACCGCAGGCACTCCATAAAATTTTCTTAACTTTCCAATGCTATCCGGACGATTGTAATCCAGATAATATTTTTCTCCGTCAAATTCTACGGTCGGTGCTGCAACAAACTTTGCAAGCTTCTCACATACGCACTGTGCTCCGGCTGCCGGTCCCTGACATCCGTGCGGTGAAGAAAAGGATTTGTGCAGATTATAATGACACATATCAAATCCTGCATCTCGCGCTCTTGTAATTCCGAACAGTCCATTTAAGTTTGCCTGGTCATATACGCATAAGCCTCCAACTGCATGAACAATATCTACAAATTCTTTAATTTTCTCATTGTAGATTCCGGTATCTTCCGGATTGGTGATCATAAGTGCGGCTGTATGTTCAGAAACGGCTGCTTTTAGAGCATCTATATCTGGCACACCGTTTTCATCTGGATATAAAGTGATTACCTTATATCCAAGCGTTGCAGCGGCACCTGGATTGCCCGGATGCGATAAAATGGTCGTAATAATCTCATTTCGCTGTTCACCCTCACCTCTGGATTCATGATAAGCACGAATTGTCTCTACATTTGCAAAGATTGCCTGAGTACCGCCTCCTGGCTGTAAGCTTACTTTATCCATACCCGAAATTGCCTTGATGTACTGCTCATCTCGATACATAATTTCCAGGATCCCCTGAATAGTCGACTCGTCCTGATATGGATGAACTTCGCTTAATTTTTCAGATCTCACCAATTGTTCGTGTATCTTAGGACTATACTTCATAGTACAGGTTCCAAGCCCGATATCAATATTAAAATCTGTTCCAATCGTCTCCTGAGATAATCTCATATAATGTCTGAGTACCTGCATCTGAGACATTTCCGGAAGCTTAGGTGCTTTTTTTCGAATCAGATTTTTCGGAAGCAGCGTTTCTACGGTTCCTGTTGCTTTTGTAACTTTTTCATCTGCTTTGGGAACTAATATCCCTCGTTCACCTGGATTGCCAAGTTTCATAATTATAGGTTCGTCCCATCTTGCTTCGTGGAAATCCCGATTTGTCTTATAATATCCCATCACTATTCCCCCTTTACAATCCGCTTGAGGGTATCACGAAGATGCTCCATCTCTTCTAATGTCGTAATCTCTGATACACAATAAAGTGCACATTGCCCAAGCTCTGGGAAATCATAACTTAAGTCTTTTCCGCCAAATATGTTCTCTTTTAACAATTCTTTATTAATTTCTTCAACCGTCTTTCCAGTCTGGTTAAAATCTATTACAAACTCCTGAAACTTCGCATTCTCAAATCTCTTTGCCCGAACTTTCGGAATCTCATCTAAAATATCCTCCAGATATGCTGCATTCTGAATAATCGTCTCACCGAGTTCGTACATGCCCTGCGGCCCCATACTTGCCAGGTACACACCTGCCGTAATTGCCCAGAGACCTGTTTCTGTTCCAAAATACTCTTTTGCATTCTCACGGCTTCCATGAGAGCTTCGATAATTCATCGCTCTTCCCCATCCATATGTATCTTCTTTCTCTGTCTCTGTAATTCCGTACATATAAGTTGGAAATTGTTCTACCAGATCCATATTCTGATTACATGCAATAAATCCTGCCTGACCACCGCCGAACTGAATGTGCATTCCAAGAGGCTGTATATCTCCACATACAATATCAGCACCCTGATTTACCGGGCTCTCCATAATTCCAAGCGCTGCCACCTCTGTCTGTACAACACAATAAGCTCCTGCATCATGTGCCAGTTTTGCAATTTCTTCTCCTCTTGTCTCAAAGTTACCAAGATAAGTTGGATTTTCAAAAAATACAGCCGCAACATTTTTCTTTGCCAACTGTTCTTTCAACTCTTCCAGATCCATAAGTCCTGTCTCTGGTTCATAAGCTATTTTTCTTACTTCTGCCACATTTCTACAATACTGTACGACCTGTGAATATATTTCCGGATTCATAGTCTTCGGAACAAGAATCACTTTTCCAGCCATTCCTTTTTCTCTGACTGCTCTGACTGCCATACGAAGCGAAGATGCCACTGCCTGACCACCGTCATAAGTTGTATAACTTACAACATCTGTGTCCAGAAGTTCTCCCATCATGCTTGTGTATTCAAAGATTGCCTGCATCTTACCATGATCAGAATATGTATCTCCGCAGTAAGCAGTCAGAAACTCACCTCTGGAATTTATCTCATCGCAAATTGCCGGCACCTGATGTTTGTAACACCCGGCTCCAAGAAAGCTCGTATATTCTTCCGTTGTAATATCACGATTCAAAATTTCCATCACATGTCTTTTCAGTTCATATTCACTTCTGATTGGTTCCGGAATATCTAATCGTTCTTTATACAGCAATTCATCTGGAATTATACTTTTGTAAATGTCTTCTACGCTGTTGATCCCCAATTCATCCAACATTGCCTTCTTATTCTCTGGTACACTATTAGGCATATATGGATGTACAAAACTGTTTTCCACAAGAATCACTCCTTTCATGGCAGTTCACTTATTGATTATCTAAACATTTTTATTTATTTCACCTACAACACATACATTAGTCTTCAACCAGTGATTTCGTCAAGTTATTTTGTTAATTTTTTGATATTTTTGCAATATTTCATAAAAATAAAATAAAAAGCCGACCATTTGTCGACTTCTTTAAATATTCCATAATATTTATTTTTAATAAAAGACTATTTGCAGATTTTTCTTTATACAACCTTGTAAATAGCAGAATCAGAATTTTTGAATATAATTTTATAATACCCCTTTAAATACTCATCTGCATCTGCATCGCCGGTATCTACATGCATCGGCTGCCCGCCAAGTCCTGCCAGTTTTTCTTTTGTTGCTACAATTTCAATCTGTTCTTTTCCTACTTTTCTGATTACCCGTGGACTAATCTGCTGATTTCCTCTTCCTAACAAAAAACCATTCCCACCAATACAGGTCACCAGAATTTTTATATGACTGTATGAATTGACACAGTTCCACAATTCTCTTTCATTCGCATCTCGAAGTATGATTTTACCATTTCTGATCACATCCACTCCACGGACAGTTCCATGTACGTTCTTTTTCCCAGTATCCTCCTGCTCGTCATTTTCACACAATAACTCTTTTATCTTCCAGGTCGTTCCTCCCGGACCGATAATATAAACCCAGTCCTTTTCCATTCGCAAGATTGCTGCCCTCGCTATTATAGTTGCGGACTCGCCTGACCCCAAATCCAATTCTTTTGCCTTTTGTAAATGTTTTCCATCACTTAATACTTCCAAAAATCCGTACAATTGGGGGCTTATGTTTCTGGAATCTAAATCCTTCTCTTCAATATCAAGAACTTCCCTCATTTCATAAGACATCTCTTTTCCTTCAAGCCACCCTGCCAACATCTCACCTGCCTGATATGGATTACAGGCATAACACGCAGAATACATCTTCACTCCCGCCGGGATTCCAAGAACCGTCACATCCGTACCGACGGCTTCACAAATGTCCCTTGCAGTCCCATCTCCTCCACAAAACACGAGAAGATCCACACCCTGTTCTTTCATAACTTGTGCACAAAGCTTCGTATCTTCTGCGCTGCTTGTGTCGGCTTTTGGACATAACACCACATCACATGGGATTTTAAGTTTCTTAAGCAAAGCTTCTCCCATATCCCCTGATGCACTTAGGATTGAAAAATTTTTCTCTCCCACCAATCCTTTATCTCCTGCAACTAAACTTGCGGTAAGATCTGCAATTTTGCTCATACAGCTTTCTGCTCTCTTGGAGGCTGTTCTTTCACAGCCTTCCAGCAAAAGCTTTTCTATTTTTTTGTAATTGTCACTTCCTTTTAGACCGGCTTTTCCACCAATTCCAGCATATGGATTTAGAATAAAACCTATTTTCTTTTTCTTAGTCTCCATCTTTTCCCCTGTGTCGTTGCTGTTTTATGTAAACTTTTTTATTGCTATATAATTTTAAAACTTTCTTTTATCGTTTTTATGTTATCAAATCAACAAATCCAAGAATAATCTTTACAACAAAAACTCACTCATAACATAGTTGCTGACATCGATTCCACGATCTGTAAGTTTCACAAAGTCTTCTCCATCTTCCAGAAGTCCTTTCTGTTCCATGTCTCTTATCACATTTCCATAAATGTTCTCCATGCTCTCACCATACATCTTAAGAAATTCTATTTTTGATACACCTTTCATCATACGCAGGCCAAGGAACATCGTCTCTTCCATCTGTGCAGATACAGTTAACTTTTCCGGCTCTTCTCCATAATTAAATCTACTGTTATTAATCAGTGATGCAGCTCCGGTTCCAATCCCCAGATATTCTGTTCGCTCCCAGTATCCAATATTATGTCTGCAAGCATATCCAGGCTTTGCATAATTAGAAATCTCATATCTTTCATATCCGTATTTCGAAAGTATTTCTTTCGTTCTCCAATACATCTTACGCTCTGTCTCTTCATCCGGTAATTCGTCTGCATGACGCCCTTCCCCATACTCCTCATAAAATGGAGTACCTTCCTCCACGATCAGACTATATGCAGAAATGTGTTCCGGGGCAATCTCTGCCACTGTTTTTAAGTTTTCCTCCCAGTCAGTAAGACTTTGTCCCGGAATTGCTGACATCAGATCAACATTAATATTCTCAAATCCTTCTGCTCTTGCCATATGATATGTTTCAAGAAATTCTTCATATGTATGAATACGACCCAGTATCTGAAGTTCTCTATTTTTTGTAGATTGCAGGCCAATGCTTAATCGGTTAATTCCACATTTTTTATAACCGGAAAGCTTTTCCCTGTCTACAGTTCCAGGATTCATCTCAACTGTGATCTCTGCATTTTCTTCTACAACAAATGTATCACGGACTGCTGAAAATATCTGCTGCATCTGAAAAGCTGTCAAAGTAGAAGGCGTTCCCCCACCGACAAAGATACTGATAACACGGCAAGCCTTCGCCAGGTGCGCGTATGAGCGAATATCCTGACAAAGGCTTTTCACATAAGATTCCCTCTCATCCGCCGTTGACGGACCTGAGAGGAAATCGCAATATTTACATTTTTTTTTACAAAATGGTATATGAATATATAATTCTAATAATCTCATTATTTGTCATCCAACTTCAGTACACTCATAAATGCTTTCTGAGGAATCTCTACATTACCAACCTGACGCATACGCTTCTTTCCTTCTTTCTGTTTTTCAAGAAGCTTTCTCTTACGGCTGATATCACCACCGTAACATTTTGCAAGCACATCTTTTCGCATTGCTCTTACAGTCTCACGGGCAATAATCTTCCCACCAATAGCCGCCTGAATCGGGATTTCAAAGAGCTGTCTTGGGATCTCTTCTTTAAGCTTCTCGCACATCTTTCTTCCACGTTCATATGCAGTATCTGCATGGACGATAAAGGAAAGAGCGTCTACTTCTTCTTTATTGACCAGAATATCCAGTTTTACAAGTTCAGATCTCTGGTATCCGTCCATCTCATAATCAAAAGAAGCATATCCTCTGGATCTGGACTTCAATGCATCAAAGAAATCGTAGATAATCTCGTTGAGCGGCAGTCTGTAATGCAGAACTACACGGGTCTCTTCAATATATTCCATGCCAAGATACTCTCCTCGTCTCTCCTGACATAGATCCATAATCGTACCGATAAATTCGGATGTTACCATAATCTCAGCCTTTACCATCGGCTCTTCCATATATTCAATCTCAGAAGGATCCGGAAGATTAGACGGGTTTGTCAGTTCTATGACATCTCCGTTCGTCTTGTATACTTTATAAATAACTCCCGGTGCTGTTGTAACAAGATCAAGATTATACTCTCTCTCCAGACGCTCCTGAATAATCTCCAGATGGAGAAGTCCCAAAAAGCCACAGCGAAATCCAAATCCAAGAGCAATGGAAGTCTCCGGCTCAAACTGCAGGGACGCATCATTTAATTGAAGCTTCTCAAGAGCATCCCGAAGATCCGGATACTTTGCCCCATCCGCAGGATACAGTCCACAGTAAACCATCGGATTCACTTTCTTATATCCCGGCAACGGCTCCTCGCAAGGATTCGCTGCATCTGTGATCGTATCTCCTACACGGGTATCTCCGACATTCTTCAAGCTGGCAGTAATATAGCCTACCATACCTGCTTCCAGCTCATCACATGGAATGAATTGTCCGGCTCCAAAATATCCGACTTCAACGACATCTGCCTCTGCTCCTGTCGCCATCATACGGATCTTCGTACCTTTTCTCACGGTACCTTCACGGAGTCTGCAAAATACGATAACCCCTTTATAAGAATCATATAGTGAATCAAAAATCAATGCCTTCAATGGTGCTTTCGGATCTCCGCCCGGTGCCGGGATCTTTTCCACAATCTGCTCCAGAACCTGATCTACATTCAGCCCTGTCTTTGCAGAAATAAGTGGCGCATCATGTGCCTCGATTCCAATGATATCTTCAATCTCTTCAATGACACGGTCCGGCTCTGCACTTGGAAGATCAATCTTATTAATAACAGGCATTACATCCAGATCATGATCCAACGCCAGATATACATTGGCCAGTGTCTGAGCCTCTACTCCCTGAGCTGCGTCTACGACCAGAATCGCGCCGTCACACGCTGCCAGACTTCTTGATACTTCATAGTTAAAATCTACATGTCCCGGTGTGTCGATCAGGTTAAAGATATACTCTTCTCCGTCTTTTGCCTTATATACTGTACGGACTGCCTGAGCCTTGATCGTGATTCCGCGCTCGCGCTCCAGATCCATATTGTCAAGCACCTGTGCCTGCATCTCGCGGCTCGTCAGAAGCCCTGTCTGTTCAATGATACGGTCTGCCAATGTTGATTTACCATGGTCAATATGAGCCACAATACAAAAATTGCGAATTTTACTTTGATCTATTCCTGCCACTTATCTTCTACCTCTTTATCTCTTTATCTTAAACTTTTTTCTATTATAATGATGTTAGAGTCAAAAGCCCCAACTATGATACATACAGATTGTTTCATGCGATGCACTCCCACAATGCTAATGCGCTACTTCTTTGGTGCACTATACTTCACAATGAATAACTCTACACTCATTGTATCACTGAGCCGTCCGGTCTTTACAGCTTCTTCTGTATCTGCCGCTTCTTCCATGATACCTTTTAGTTCTCTCATTGTAAAGCTTCTGCTCTGTTGCATGTATTTTCCTGCCACAAATGGATGAAGTCCCGCTTTTTTTGCGATGGTGCTTTTGTCTGCTCCCTGGTTCATCAGATCTTTCACCTGCAAAAGCAGACGGAATTGTCTCGCCAGCAAATATAAAATCCTCATCGGAGGTTCTTTTAACGCCAACAAATCATAATAATAATCCAAAGCTTCCCTTTGCTGCCTTGTTGCAACTGCTTCAATCATATCAAAAATCTTATTCGTGATCTGCGTCGTACAGATTGCATCAATATCCGCCACCGTAATCTCATTTCTTCCAAGCGTATAAGAAAACAGCTTTTCCATCTCCCGCTCCAGATTTTCCATGTCGGTTCCAGTTCGGGACAACATGTATTCTGCAGTGGACTGCTTAATCTGCCTGCCTTCACGCTTTATATTACCAGCAAGCCACAAAAGCAATGTCTTCTCATCCTGTCTTCCAAGCTCGACCACTCTTCCGGTATCCTTTACGGCCTTATACATCTTACTCCGCTTGTCAACTTCACTCTCCACAAATACAAAGCAGACCGTTTCTGGCATGCTCTTAATATAATCTGCAAACTTTGCATCTGCATTCTTAAATAAGCCAGAATCTTCAATCACAATGAGACGCTTTTCTGCAAAAAATGGCATTGTCTCTGCCAGATCTATAATCTCCGGTACATTGATCCCCTTGCCTTCATAATGCGCATAGTTCACTGTATCACCTTCCGGAAGCACAGCTTTTGTCAATCTGTCACGGTACTGCTTTTTCAGATAAGCCTCTTCTCCATACAAAAGATATGCCTGCTTGATATTCCCTGTTTTCAAATCTTCATTCAGATTCTTCATAAGCTGTCGTTTCGCTCCCTTCCTTAAGAGTATACTGAATTTTCCCACCGAATTCAACCGTGATTTCAATTCCTCCACAATTTGCCGTAGCTAAGATCCGGCTGCCGTTTTTTTCTAATCTTTCAATAGTTTCTCTGTGCGGATGCCCATATGAATTCTCTATCCCAGCCGATATGATTGTGTACTTTGGTCTGACTTTCTGAAGAAATATTTCAGAAGAGGAATTTCTGGAACCATGATGTGCCGCCTTCAATACCTCAAATGCTTTTTCAGGACAATATTTTTCTATAGATTCACAAAGTTTTTCTTCCCCCATACCTTCCACATCCCCGGTAAATAAAAAATCAAATTCCCGGTAACTGACAGATAAAACCATGGAAGCTCCATTACCAGTTTCTCCGGAATAATCACTCCCCGGACAAAGACAGAGGATTTTCATTCCCTGTTTTTCAATCTCCTGTCCTTGCTCCATAACCGCTACCTGCACTCCATTTTCTATTGCATATATTGCTAATTTCTTCAGGTTTTCGTCCCAGACACTTTCTTTTGGAAATACAAGCGTTTTAATCTTCACACCGATTTTCTGCCTCGATATCATTTCTTCAATCCCGTTCGTGTGATCACTGTCACCATGGGAAATGAACACATAATCCAGTGTCCCGACTCCTTTCGATAACAGATATGGCTCGATCCTGTACTGCCCGACATTCTTCACATCACTGCTCCCTCCGTCAATCATACAGGTCATACCTCCGGGACTCTTTAAAAATATTCCATCACCTTGACCCACATCCAACACCGTCACTTGCATCTGCGACAAACTATCAAAACGGTGAAGCAGAACAAATAATCCCAAAGCACATAACATTCCTGTCAATATATTTCCACGTTTTCTTTGTTTTTCACATTCCTGTGCTTCATTGCGTTCCTGCCCTTTCGCATACTCTTTTTTCTGAGTATGTTTCTTCTCATAGTAGTATATAACATATATGACCACTACGCAGCCGTAGTAGAACAATATCTGCCAGATCTTAATTCTTCCAATAACAACTCTTGCCCCAGGAAGTTCCAAAAAAAACTCACAGCATCTTTCATAAATCGTCAGAATAAACCCACAGATTCCCAGCATACACTTTCCTGGAATCTTGAACATACCAGAGCACAACATACATATAAAACTTCCAGTAATTCCCAGGCTCAGCAAAATTGTCATGAGCGGAATTACAAGCAGATTTAAAAATGTTGCATAGAATGGAAATTCATAAAAAAAATACAGAACAACAGGTAAAAGAAATAATTGCATTTCTATGTTGCTTATTATCATACTTTTTATTTGTATTATCCAAGCCTTATTTTCTCTGTTTTTCTGAATGTCTATCTCTGTTCTTGTTTTTGCTTTCTCCATCTGTCCGGCTGGCATTATAACCACCACTGCAAATACTGCAAAAAATGACAGCCAGAACGCCCCGTCGTAAATACTGAGCGGCCGCCAGATGAGTACTACTGCCGCTGCCACAGAAAGTGCCGTCACACTGTCATAATGTCTCCCCGCGATTTCTGCACCTACCCGGAACAAATACATAATACCGGCACGGATCACAGATACTGTAACCCCAATCATCAATACATAAAGAAAGAAAAAGAAGATACCTCCGATTCCTCCTATCGTATAACTTCCTGTCAGTTTTCTAAGTAACTGATAAATTCCGATCCCGATTACCGACAGGTGCAAACCGGAAATTGCCAATATATGTCCGATTCCGTTCACCTGATATAGTTTTTTTATCTCTGGATCCATCTGGGATTTTTCTCCAAGAAGTATGGTGCTTAAAATACTGCCGTTTTTCTCTCCCGCTTCACTCAGTAATGTATTTCTACAATGTACTCGTATATTCTCCAATACATTTTGTATCCGATTTACTGTGTGGTCTGTTATTCTTAAAGTTTCACTCCATACTTTTCCGTGAATATTCTGCCTTTGATAATAGGCTTTCTGATCAAAATTCCCCGGATTACGCGCAGTTTCAAAAAAACTAAGCTTCCCTTCCGCCTCCACCTCATTTCCTATCTGTATCTTATTTTTCTTCTCATCATAAATGAGCATTCTGGATTCTTTTATTAACGATTGCTGACTTTGTTGATTTTGTTGACTCTGTTGATCTTTCTGAAAATAGACAGAACATTTTTTCAGATATAATATCTGATACTTTTCTTTTTCTTCTTTTTTATATACCTGGCCCCTGACAATCAGCCAATCATCTTTTTCTCCATATTGTTCAACAGGAGAAGGGCGAAGCTCTGACACGAACTTCGCACCCGCCCCGGCTGTCAGGATTCCGATTAAAATTGCGATCACCAGGCATAAACTGCATAGTGGTCTGTTTTTCAAATGATTAATCCTCCACAATATCTTCCCGCTCTGTAAGCGGCTGGCTAAGATCCACCTGATCCTGATACTTAAGATTTGAATCTCCATTAACCAGAATCTGTACTTTTGATGCACTTCCTCCTCGAATTATAGAATTTACGATAGAATAAATAGTAACTTCCGGCTGTATATCTGTCATATTCAAAAATCCATTATCAAAATTCACATAACATACATCATCTTTCACAGACACACCCAAAAGTACCGTATCCATAGGAATGACCTTTTTATAAGTTTCTGCAAAAGGTCCTTTCATCAGTTCTTCTACAATCAACTTCTCTTTCAATGTATTGCTGTTGTACCGGACATGTTCTGTCTCAGTCACGAGCTTATCTCCCTCACTGTTTGCAAAATACAATTCAAGATCTACACTTTGATATGTATGAAGTGTGGAACCTATATTCTGAACAAAATATTCGTCATTCATAGCTCCGATTTCGTTACCATTCGCATCACACAATGGATCCCCACCAATATATAATTTTACAGAATCAACCCCATCAATCTGTATCAGTGACTGAACCAGTGACGCACGAAAAAGAAGTTCCGGCACTTTTTTCACATTTTTATATTCCTGATTAAAAGATATCCCCAGTCGTCCATTTGTAAGTTCCCATTTTTCCACTTTTATCTTTTTGGGAAATGTACTCTTTACTTCTACATCTTCTGGATTTTTCTTCAGTTCTTTTAGCATAGATTCAATCTTCTCTTCCGTAGTATCCCCTTCTATTTGAACTTTTTCCTGTTCCAGTGCCTGGGTCTGTACATTTACATAATACAGTTCATAAGTTTCCTCACCCGTATCATTTTTCTTACAGGACATAAGGAGAGCCACGCATATAAGAATCCCTAACAAAGCTGTAAATTTCCTTCGTTTTTTCATACTGCCTCTCCTTTCTATGACACGTAAGTCAATGGAATTTTCACTGTAAATGTTGTTCCTTTTCCCGGCTGACTGTAAACCTTAATCGCACCTCTGTGCATAACAATTGCACTTCTTGCAATCGCAAGTCCAAGTCCGGTTCCTCCGATTTCTCTGGAGTGAGACTTATCTACCCGGTAGAATCTCTCAAAAATATGATCTGTCTCCTCCGGTGCGATTCCAATGCCGGAATCAGCCACTTCAATATAAAACAACTTGTGATCTGCATTTAACGCCACATGCACCCAGCCATTTTCCTGATTATATTTAATCGCATTTTCCACCAGGTTTGTGATTGCAAGCGATAATTTCACTTCATCTACCTCCGCAGTCACCGGTCGGAAACTTTCAAACACCACCTCTATATTATTTTTTGCCGCAATTGGACGAAGCTGTTTTAATATTCTTTCCACAAGAGTATTAATGTTCACGGAAGAAATATTCATCGTATCCGCTGTTTTGTCCATTTTAACGAGAGATAGAAGATCATTAATAATCTTGTTCTCACGCTCTATTTCTTCTGACAGATCCCCCATAAACTCCTTGTACAACTCCACCGGAACATCTTCCTGTGTCAGCAATGAATCTGATAATACCTTCATAGACGTAAGTGGTGTTTTCAATTCATGAGACACATTTGACACAAATTCTGTCCTTGAATCATCCAACACCCGGAGTCTTCCCAGCATTTTATTAAATGCTTCTGTCATCTGTCTCGTCTCTGTATATGCATTTTCATGGAGCATACTTTCATCATAGCCTGCCGTTGCATTTTCCAGTGATCTGGTAATTCTGATGAATGGCCGGACCATAAGCTTACTGAATACCAGTGCTATAAGCACCCAGATGATCAGGATTACGCCTCCTACTGTTCTGACACTTGACCGAAGTTCATGAAGTGTATCTACGATCGTATCTGTGGACACACTGACTAACATAACGCCCTTTACTTCATTGGTCTGTGAATCAGCAATCGGTGAAGTCACTTCAATATAGCGGTTCCCTGAATCATAATGGCTGGTTCCCTGCCCTTTTAAACACTGAATCACATCACCTGAAACAATGGTCTTTCCATCGTCCATTCCATATGTATCTTCCATAATCTGAAAATTATCATCGATCAACATCACCCGGCCATTGTAAATATTTGTCAACTGGTCGAGTTCTGTCTTTATAAATTCTGAATTTTTTCCCTTCAGGTCACTGCTGTCACCCAATTGATTGCATAGAATTGTACATTGACTCTGAATCTCGGCAGTGCGTACATTCACTGCCCTTTTTTCATAAGTACTAAGGAGTACCCCCTCAATGATCAGCACCGGAATGATCCCTGCCAGAATGATCAGGAATCCAATCTGAAACCTGAGACTCCCTAGTCTGCTTCTTTTCAAATACTTCTTAACCCCTAAAATAATAACCAACTCCCCACTTCGTATGTACATACTTCGGATCACTCGGATTCTTTTCTATCTTCTCCCGAAGTCTCCGGATATGTACATCGACAGTTCTTGCGTCACCGGGATACTCATATCCCCATACGATATTCAGAAGATTCTCTCTGCTGTAGACTTTATCCTGATTCATTGCAAGAAGCTCCAGAAGATCAAATTCCTTTGCTGTCAGATTCACTTCCCGTTCTCCGATCACAACTCTTCTTCCTTCGCAGTCAATCTTCATATCGCCTTTGACGATCTGTCTTCCTTCCGGCCGTTCCTCTGTCTGTCTTTCGGTTCTTCTCATGATTGCCTTGATTCTTGCCTTCACTTCCAGAATGTTAAATGGCTTCGTGATATAATCATCTGCACCATATTCCAGTCCGAGGATCTTGTCCATATCCTCGCCTTTTGCTGTCA
Organism: Dorea sp. 210702-DFI.3.125; assembly: GCF_020560945.1. NCBI lineage: Bacteria > Bacillati > Bacillota > Clostridia > Lachnospirales > Lachnospiraceae > Dorea > Dorea sp. 210702-DFI.3.125. Next base: position 107,665 of record NZ_JAJCNF010000002.1, on the reverse strand, counting down.
GCATCACAATTGGCACATCAGAAAATTCACGTACCTGCTGACACACCTGAAATCCATCCAGTTTAGGCAGCATCACATCCAAAAGTATAATGTTATACTTATTCTCACGGATCAGTTTCAATGCTTCCTCACCGTCATAGGCACAGTCCACATCCATACCATCTTGTTCCAGACTGAACCTTATTCCCTTCACAATCAGTTTTTCATCGTCTACTACTAATACTTTTCTGCTCATTGCCAGTCTCCCCTGTCAAATCTTAATCTGATCTTTTAATTTCTGAAAGGTCCCCTTTTTGATTCCTTCTACTTCCATAAGCTCTTCTACCGAGCGGAATTCGCCATGTTCTTCCCGGTATTTTAAAATTGCCTGTGCACGCACATCACCAATTCCATTTAATGTCAGCAATTCTTCTTTTGAAGCTGTATTCAAATTAACTTTTCCGTCATCCTGCCCGGATACATTTTCCACAGCCTGCACACTGAATGTCTCATCACTCTCAGATGCATTTCTGGTTGACGTAACTTTTCCGGAATCTACCTCTTCCTGTGACGGAACATAAATCTGCTGCCCGTCCTTTAGAAGCTCAGCCTGATTCAGATAAGAAAAAGCGGCAGTTGTAGTCATACCTCCTGCTGCCTCTATCGCTTCAAAAACTCTGCTATCCTGTTGTAATTCATAGACTCCTGGCTGATTTACATTGCCGCACACATGTACATACAGCTTCTCTGGTCTATCTTCTGTGTCAGGCACCGCATCATCTTTCTTCTTAGCAGTGTCTTCTTCCTTCACTTTTCCGACATCTTCTGTGGTATCTTCTCTTGAGTCTTCCGGTGTACTTTCCGGTTCTTCTTCCCTGACAGACACTGTCTTAAGATCTGTCTCCTGTGACTTTTTCTGGCAGCCCACACAAAATACCACGCACATAATTACAACTACGCTTCTGATAAAATACCTGTAATTCCACCTTGTCCTACTCATATGTCCTCCTTTGTAATTCTCATACAAAGTGGCTTGTACCCTCAAAATGTAAGACAGTTTTATTGTACTATCTCCATTCCAAAATTGCAACTGCGATCCGCCAAAGAGACGTAAAATCACTTCTATTATTTCCACTGAAAAATTGCAATTCCAATCAGTGCTATCCCCATGCCGATTACTTTTCTCCATTCCAGAGGTTCTTTATCAACCCCAAACAATCCGAGAAGTTCAATCCCATAAGCTACGATCAACTGTGCGATAACGATCAGTAATGCTGCTTTTGCCGGGCCAAGCTGGTTCATTGCCCGAATTACTGTAAGTGTAATTCCAGCCCCGATCACTCCTCCCAAAAGCAGATATCTGGGCTCTACTTTCATAAGTACCATCGGATTATCTCTACCTGCAATCAGCCAGGCAATCAGACAGACGGCAAATGCAGTAAGCTGCACCCATGCATTGCCAACCCACATACCTGTCGTCTTGGTAACTTCTGTATTAAAAACACCTTGTATACTCATCAATGCCCCTGATAAAAGAGCAATAAAAAAACCGACCATTGTGATACCTCCTTACCTGTCGTAATTAGTATATCCGTGCGTCGGTTTTTATATTCCTTTTTATAAATGCCAGATACATTTCATGATGCCTGCGGATTGCTCCACATTTTTTCACTCTGCTATTATTACAGAACCTTTTTCAAAATCTCCAGCATCTCATCTACATGCTCTTTTTCAATCACAAGTGGCGGAACCAGGCGAAGTACATTCCCCTTTGCACTGATAATAAGAAGTCCTTCTTTCAGTGCCTCCGAGCTAATCTCTCCTACCGGCTTCTTAACCTTAATCCCCTGGATAAGTCCAATTCCTCGTCTCTCCAGAACTGCGTCATTTGCTGCAACAAGTTCATCCAGCTTTTCTGTCAGATATGCGCCAATCTCACGCACATGAGCTGTGAGATCGTATTTTTCAAATAACTCCAGCGTCTTGGCAACTGCTGCGCACGCCAGCGGATTTCCACCGTAAGTTGTTCCGTGATCTCCCGGCTCAAGAGAATATTCTGACACTTCTTTTGTCATGGCAAATGCTCCTACCGGAACTCCATTTCCAATTGCTTTTGCCATCGTCATGATGTCCGGTTTTACACCATATCCCTGCCATGCAAACATAGAACCTGTACGTCCCATACCACACTGAATCTCGTCACAAATCAGAAGAATTCCTTCTTCATCACAAATCTGGCGGAGTCCTTTCATAAATTCATCAGTAGCCGGAGTGATTCCGCCTTCCCCCTGAAGAGCTTCCAGAATAATTGCGCATGTCTTATCACTTACCAGTGCTTTTACACTGTCAAGGTCATTGTATTTTGCAAATTTCACGCCCGGTATCAGTGGCTCAAATGGCGTTCTGTAATGCTCTGTTCCGGTAACAGACAATGCTCCCATGCTTCTTCCATGGAAAGAATCCTCCATAGCAATGAACTCATAACGTCCGGTACCTTTTTTGTAAGCATATTTTCTGGCAGCTTTTAATGCACCTTCAATTGCCTCCGTACCACTGTTAGTAAAAAATACTTTATCCATCTCACATGCTTTCAAAAGTGCTTTTGCTGCTTTTCCGCACGTTGTATTATAGTATAAATTCGAAGTATGTGTCAGAAGATCGATCTGATTTTTTAATGCCGTCTTATACTCTTCATTACTGTATCCAAGTCCACATACCGCAATTCCTGCCGCAAAATCCAGATACTTCTTTCCTTCTGTATCATAAAGATAAACACCCTCACCATGATCTAAGACAACCGGAAAACGGTTATATGTATGGACCAGTTCTGAGTTTGTCTCTTCCATATATGTATTTGTCTGATTATTCTCCATCATAATACCTTCTCTCACTGTCATTTAAAATAGCTGTACCAATTCCTTTGTTTGTAAAGATTTCAAGCAGCAGGCAGTGTGGAATTCTTCCATCCAGAATATGAACCCTGGATACCCCACTCTCAATAGCCTCGATACAGTTGTTGATCTTCGGAAGCATTCCGCCACCGATATATCCATCTCCCACCAGCTTATGAGCCTCTGATACTGTCAGTTCAGAAATCAGTGTGGATGAATCCTGTGGATCCTTATAGACTCCTTCAATATCTGTCAGGAATGCAAGCTTCTCTGCTTTCATGGCTTTTGCAATCGCACATGCTGCATCATCTGCATTAATATTGTATGTATTGTTGTCATCGTCCAGTCCTACCGGGCAAATGATTGGAAGGAAATCTTTTTCCAGAAGATCGTAAAGAATATCTGCATTTACATTTGTCACATCACCGACAAATCCGATATCTTCACCATTTGCATATTTTTTCTTTACAGAGAGAAGTCTTCCGTCTTTTCCACTGATTCCGATCGCGCGGACTCCCAGGCTCTCTACAAGCTGAACAAGACTTTTATTTACCTTGCCCAGAACCATCTCAGCCAGCTCCATAGTTGCCTCATCGGTCACACGAAGTCCATTCTTAAATTCCGGTTTCATACCAACTTTTCCAACCCAGCGGCTGATTTCCTTACCGCCGCCATGAACAATGATCGGTTTGAAGCCTACCAGTTTCAAAAGTGTGACGTCCTGAATGACTCTTGCTTTGAGTTCCTCGTCAACCATGGCACTTCCACCATATTTTACTACGATAATCTTACGGTTAAAACGCTGGATATATGGAAGCGCCTCAATCAGTACTTCTGCTTTATCCAAATATTGCTGCATATCTTTATTCATGTCCAAAAACTTCCCTTCTGTCGTCCAACTACTAGTTTCTAGCAATTATCTGTACTTTAACTTCTGTAATCTGCGTTAATATTGATATATTCATGTGTCAGATCACAGCCCCATGCGGTCGCACTGTAATCGCCCATTTTGATATCTGCCGTTGCTGTGATCTCAGGCTCAGATAAAATCTTTGTGGCTGCTTCTTCACTATAATCTGTTGCCACACCATTTTCAATAATCTGAAGCTTTCCAGCCTTACTTTCAAAGAACAGATCCACCTTTTCCGGATCAAACTGTACACCGGAATATCCCATTGCACAGAGAATTCTTCCCCAGTTTGCATCATGTCCGGCAATTGCAGCCTTTGTAAGATTGGAACATACAACTGATTTTGCAAGTGTCTTTGCCTGCTTTATACTCTCTGCTCCTACGACTTTCACCTCAAATAAAGCAGTCGCTCCTTCTCCATCTCCTGCCATTTTCTTGGCAAGTGTCTCGTTGACCATGTGAAGTGCCTCTTTAAATGTCTCATACTCCGGACTTGCGTAAGTGATCTCCTGATTGCCTGCCAGACCATTTGCAAGAAGAATTGCTGTATCATTGGTAGATGTATCTCCATCTACAGAAATCATGTTATAAGTATCTTCTACGTCTTCACTCAGCGCCTTCTGCAGTGCCTCTTTTGTAATTGCGGCATCTGTTGTGATAAATGCAAGCATCGTGCACATATTTGGGTGGATCATACCGGAACCTTTGGACATCCCTCCGATTGTGACTGTCTTGCCGCCAATCTCTATCTCAACTGCCATCTCTTTTTCTACTGTATCAGTCGTCATGATTGCAAGAGCTGCATCGTGTCCGCTCTGTAGACCTTCTGCTTTCTTTCCTGCCAGCACCTGGATTCCGTCCACCAGCTTTTGCATCGGAAGCTGCATTCCGATGACTCCTGTGGAACCAACCAGGACACCTGCTGCGTCAATATTAAGCGCTTTCGCTGCTGTCTCGGCTGTCTCTTTGCAATATCCCATGCCTTCTTCACCGGTACATGCATTGGCAATTCCTGAGTTTACAACAACTGCCTGCACGCCTGCGCCACTGTCTACTATCTGGCGATCCCATTTAACCGGGGCTGCCTTTACAACATTTGTTGTAAAGGTTCCTGCAGATACACAAGGCACCTGGCTATAGATCAATGCCATGTCGGTACGTCCCTGATATTTAATCCCTGCGGCTGTACTTGCAGCCTCATATCCCTTCGCAGCTGTTACGCCGCCTTTTATCTGTTTCATATATTCCTCCTGAAGTTTCCTTCTATTTATTCACTTATTTTACAAAGCTTTTTCTTCATATTCAAGAATGCCTCGGCATTCTTATGATGCCTGCAGATTGCTCTGCACTTCGCACTTGCCTCATTCTCAGTTACTGAATAAATGCAGTGATATTCGCCTCATTTAATATAAAGTCGTAATAATTCAAATCTTCCCGCTTCTTCCAGCCAATCTCTTTCCAGAATGCATTTCCTATATCATTCTTTGTAAATGCAATTAAAGAAACGTTGTTGATTCCTTCTGTTTTTAGTGCTTCCATTGCAAATACAACCATTGCTTTTCCGATTCCGCGCATGCGGTATGCTTCATCCACACAGACATGATAGAGACACCCTCTTCTTCCATCATGTCCACATAAAATAGCACCAACAATCTTATCATCTTCAACTGCCACCACACTCGTTGTTGGATTTCTCTTTAAGAAGCGCTCCACACCTTCTTTTGAATCATCCACACTTCGAATTCCAAAACCATGTATTTTCATCCAAAGATCATGCACCTGTTCATAATCTTCAATTGTCATTGTTCGTATCATTTTATTTCTCCCCTCAGATTTGTTCTATGGGAACATCGGAACAAGTTCCAGTCCTTCGCTTTCCGGAAGTCCGAAAAGAAGGTTCATATTCTGAACCGCTTGTCCAGCTGCACCTTTTACAAGGTTATCGATGGCTCCCATCATAACAATACGGTTCGTTCTTGGATCCAATTTGAATCCGATATCTACATAATTGCTGCCTTCTACCCATTTTGTCTCCGGACATACGCCTTCACCAAGCACACGCACAAACTTCTCGTCTGCATAATATTTATCATAAATTGCTTTTACTTCTTCACCTGTTACATCTTTTTTCAATGTAGCATACTCTGTTGCCAGTATTCCACGATTCATCGGAACAAGATGTGGTGTGAAACTGATGGTCACATTTTCACCTGACGCATATCCAAGCTGTTCTTCAATCTCCGGTGTATGTCTGTGAGATGCTACACCGTAAGCTTTCATGTTCTCATTGACTTCACAGAAAAGATTTGGAACCTTTGCTCCTCTTCCTGCTCCGGAAGTACCGGATTTCGCATCTACAATGAGTGTCCTCATATCAATGATCCCTTCTTTTGCCAGCGGATATGCTGTCAGAATAGAGCAAGTTGTATAGCAGCCCGGATTAGCGATCAGTCTTGCGCCTTTTACTTTATCACGGTTCACTTCGCAAAGTCCATAAACAGCTTCTTCAATAAATTGCGGACTCTTGTGCTCGATACCATACCATTTTTCATATACCTTAACATCTTTGATACGGAAATCTGCACTTAAATCTACAATTTTTGTCTTGCCTAAAATATTCTCGTTAATGACAGAAGCCAGAAATCCCTGAGGAGTCGCTGTAAAAATCACATCTACCTGATCTGCCAATGCTTCGATATTGTCATCCATGCATTTTGCATCTACAATCTGAAACATATTGCGATATACATCTGCATACTTCTGATCAATATAGCTTCTTGAGCCATACCACACAATTTCTGCCTCCTTATGTCCCATTAAAATACGAACGAGTTCTCCACCTGCATAGCCTGTGGCTCCGATGATTCCTACTTTTATCATTTTTGTACCTTCCTTATATTATAAAATCTAAAACTATCATTGTATACACTTCAATCCATGTGCATGATTATACAACTTATATGTATAATATTCAAGTGTTTATGCATAACTTTTTAATATTATGCATATTATCCAATCTCATGAATACTTTTGCACAATTTCACAGCATATTTTAATCTTTACTCTTTATCCTTCTGCCTGTAAAAGTGCGACATATGATAAACTTTCGTCCCCAAGTCTACCTCTTAATTCTCTCTAAGAAACTTGCAAAATTCGTAGAACTCCATATTTGCTATCGAAAGTATTATGACCGTCCGACTTTGCATTATGGAGACAAGACTGTAAAAATCATGGTAGTCTTTACTGACATGATTTTTGTTCTGTCAGGCTTGTCGGAATGCTTTGTGCAACGGAGTGACGGCTCAAATACTTTCGTAAGCAAATTCATAGTTTTTTCTGTTTCTTACGGGCGAATCTGTCCATCTCCAAAAATCACATACTTTGTCGTAGTGAGTGCTTCTAATCCCATTGGTCCTCTTGCATGCAATTTCTGTGTGCTGATTCCTATCTCTGCTCCGAATCCGAATTCAAATCCGTCCGTAAATCTGGTCGATGCGTTGACATAAACTGCTGCCGCGTCAATCTCGTCCTGGAATTTTAGTGCATTTGTATAATCTTTTGTAATAATGGACTCGGAATGTCCGGTATTGTATTTGTTAATATGTGCAATTGCCTCTTCTATGGAAGAAACAATCTTCATGGAAATGATCGCATCCAGGTACTCTGTGCCCCAATCTTCTTCTGTTGCCGTCACAATCTCCGGTACAATCTCGCGAGTACACTCATCCCCCCGGACTTCTACGCCTTTTTCACAAAGCGCTTTATAAATAACCGGAATGGCCTGTTCTGCGATTTTTTCATGAACCACAAGTGATTCACATGCATTGCATACGCCGAGACGCTGTGTCTTTGCATTGACAACAATCGGGACTGCCATGTCAAGGTCTGCAGTCTCGTCCACAAAAATGTGACAGTTTCCGGTTCCTGTCTCAATAACCGGGACCGTACTGTTCTGCACTACATTTGCAATGAGTCCTGCTCCTCCTCTTGGTATCAATACATCAATATATTTATTTAGCTTCATCATTTGATTGACAACTGCACGATCTGTATTTTCAACAAGAAGAATCGCATCCTCTGGAAGATTACATTTTTTCAAACCTTCCCGAATCGCCTTTGTCACGGCAAGATTGGAATGGATTGCATCAGAACCTCCACGTAGGATTACAACATTTCCTGTCTTAAAGCAAAGTCCAAAAGCATCTGCCGTTACGTTCGGGCGCGATTCATAAATGATTCCGACTACCCCAAGTGGAACCACTCTTTTTCCAATACGAAGGCCATTCGGTCTGACCTTTTCCCACAATGTTGCACCAATTGGGTCTTCCAGATCAGCAATCTGTCTGAGACCTTCAGCCATTCCGGCAATTCTTTCTTCCGTCAGGCGAAGACGGTCAATCAGAGATGCTTTCATACCGTCTTTCTCAGCTTTTTCAATATCCTTTTCATTTTCTGCCATAAGATAGCTTTTCTGATTTTCCAGTTCTTCCGCTACTCTTCGAAGTCCTTCATTTTTCTGATTTTGGGAAAGATGCTGAACCTGTGCAGAAACTGATTTTGCACGCTTCCCAATCTCGTGTATGTAATCCATATGACGCCCTCCTGCTTCTATTGTACTTGTTCTTTTTAACAAAATGCCTTTTCCTATACGAAAATAGACAAGACTTACATCTTGTCTATTTTATCTTATCCTTTTGAAATGATTTGTCAAGTTTTTACTTCCAGTCAAACTTCCGATAATAGTAAACTAAGCTTCATCAATAGCTTTTCCAATATCATGTCTCATATACTTATTGTCAAATTTTACCCATTCTGTTGCTGCATAAGCATTAGCTCTCGCTTCTTTCAAGTTCTTTCCTTTTGCTGTCACACCAAGGACACGACCTCCGTTTGTAACGATCTGGTCTCCGTCAAATTTTGTTCCGGCATGGAAGCAATAGTAACCATCGTGTTTATCAAATTCCTCCAATCCTATGATTGGCAGACCTTTGTCATATTTTACCGGATATCCGTCACTTGCAAGCACGACACACACTGCTGCATTGTCTTCAAACTGAAGGTCGATCTGATCCAATGTTCCATCAATGCAGGCTTCCATGACTTCAATAATATCATTCTTCATTCTTGGAAGTACGACCTGAGCCTCCGGATCTCCAAATCTGGCATTATACTCCAGTACTTTCGGTCCGTCTGGTGTCAGCATGAGTCCGAAGAAAATAATTCCTTTGAATGGGCGGCCTTCTGCTTTCATAGCATCGACTGTTGCCTGATATACATATTTGTTGCAGAAATCTTCAACTTCCTTTGTATAAAATGGACTTGGTGAAAATGTTCCCATTCCTCCAGTGTTGAGTCCAGTATCTCCATCTCCGGCACGCTTGTGATCCTGAGCACTTGTCATGGTCTTAATTGTGTTGCCATCTACAAAAGAAAGTACGGAAACTTCACGACCTGTCATAAATTCTTCAATGACCATCTCATTTCCTGCAGAACCGAATTTCTTATCCATCATAATCTCTTTGACACCATCTTTTGCTTCCTCCAGTGTATTGCAGATCAAAACTCCTTTCCCAAGAGCCAGTCCATCTGCTTTTAATACAATTGGAAATTTTGCCTCTGTCTCCAGATACTTAATTGCCGCATCCGGATCTGTAAAATTCTCATATGCTGCAGTTGGGATATTGTATTTTTTCATTAAATCTTTTGAAAATGCTTTGGAGCCTTCCAGAATTGCTGCATTTTTCTTTGGACCGAATGCACGAATCCCTGCTTTTTCCAGTTCATCTACAAGGCCGCCTACAAGCGGATCGTCCATTCCTACAATTACAAGATCTACTTCTTTTTCCTTAGCAAAGGCTACAATCTTATCGAACTCCATCGCTCCGATAGGTGCACATTCTGCCAGTGCTGCAATTCCGGCATTTCCCGGTGTACAGTAAATCTTATCGACCTTCTCACTCTTTGCAACACTTTGTGCAATTGCATGCTCTCTTCCGCCGCCACCTACGATTAATACTTTCATTTTATTCCCTCCTGCTGCTTTTACGATATAGGTTTTCATGCATCAAAACGAACTGCAAGTTTCCCTACAGTTCGTATTCTTACTATATAATATGAGTTCTTCCATCCTCTACTTTTACTTTTCCATTTGCGATCAAGTCAATTGCTTTCGGAAGTATCTTCCACTCTGCCTGCTCCATGACACGTCTCTGCAATACTTCCGGTGTATCTCCTTCTTCAACTTCCACTGCCTTCTGTAAAATAATCGGACCGGTGTCTGTTCCTTCATCTACAAAATGAACCGTCGCGCCCACAACTTTGACTCCTCTTGCGAGTGCTGCCTCATGAACTTTCAATCCATAATAGCCTGTTCCGCAAAATGACGGAATGAGAGACGGATGGATATTAATGATGCGATTGCGGTATTTTGCAATCATTTCTGGCGGAATCACTACAAGGAATCCTGCCAGCACAATCAGATCTGGATTCAGTTCATCCATCTTCTCCAGAAATTTCTGATTGAATGTTGCTCTGTTGGCATAATCTTTTGGGGAAATGCAGCAATTTGCAATTCCATGTTTTTTAGCCCGCTCAAGTGCATATGCATTTTTATTATTGCTGATCACGCCTGCAATCTTCGTATTCGTAATTGTCCCATTTTCCACCGCATCAATAATAGCCTGAAGATTCGTTCCGCCACCAGATACAAGAACTACTACATTTAACATAATGTAACTCCCTTTTCTCCAGCCTCAATATGACCAATCACATACGGTTTGTCTCCTGTTGCTTTAATTGCTTCCATAGTCTTATCTACATCAGCCGGATCAACTGCAACAATCATTCCGATACCCATGTTGTATGTATTATACATCGCATGCTCATCAACATTTCCATCTTTTGCAAGTTTTGTGAAAATTGGCGGGATTGGATAGCTGTCTTTTTTAACAACCGCTTTCACTCCATCAATCAGCATTCTTGGCACATTTTCATAGAAACCGCCACCTGTAATATGGCTGCATGCTTTTACAGTCACACCTGCATTTTTAATGCTCTTTAATGCTTTCACATAAATTCTGGTCGGAGCAAGAAGTGCCTCGCCAAGTGTTGTTCCAAGATCATCATAATATGTGTCCAGAGACTCTTTTGTCATGTCAAATACTTTTCTTACAAGAGAAAATCCATTGCTGTGCACTCCTGTAGATGCCATACCGATCAGAACATCTCCGTCTTTTAAATTCTCACCTGTGATCATATCCTTCTTATCACATACACCAACTGCAAATCCTGCAAGATCATACTCATCCTCCGGCATCAGTCCCGGATGTTCCGCAGTCTCGCCACCGATCAGTGCTGCTTCTGACTGGATACATCCTTCTGCCACACCACTTACGATAGAAGCAATTTTCTCTGGATAATTCTTTCCACATGCAATATAATCCAGGAAGAATAATGGTTCTCCACCTGCACAAGCGATATCATTTACACACATTGCAACTGCATCAATTCCGATAGTATCATGCTTGTCCATGATCATAGCCAGTTTTACTTTTGTTCCACATCCGTCTGTTCCTGAAAGAAGAACCGGCTCTTCCATTTCTTTAATCTTTGCAAGAGAAAATGCACCGGAAAATCCACCAAGACCGCCAAGTACTTCTTCGCGCATAGTTTTCTTTACATGCTCTTTCATAAGTTCTACTGATTTGTAACCAGCCTCGATATCCACACCTGCATTCTTATAATCCATAACTCGTCTCCTTATGTACGTTTATTGTATTTTTATTTACTGATCTTTTTACTTAGATGCCAGATATGCCTCATATCCAACTTCATCTAATTTTGCTGCTTTTGCTTTCACTGCCTCTTTCTGTCCGGTTGTATAATCTTTTAACTTCTGAAGTAATGCGTCATCGGAAGCTGCAAGGATCTTTGCCGCAAGAATCGCTGCATTCTTTGCTCCGTCAATTGCTACTGTTGCTACCGGAACTCCCGGTGGCATCTGCATAATAGAAAAGACTGCGTCCATTCCGTCCAGATTCTTTCCCGAAAGCGGAACCCCGATAACCGGAAGGGCAAACAATGCTGCACACATTCCCGGAAGGGCTGCTGCCATTCCAGCTCCCGCAATCATAACTTTCATTCCGCGTCCTTCTGCACTGCGTGTCCACTCGATCAGTTCATCCGGCTCACGGTGTGCGGAGATGATTGTCATCTCATAATCAATTCCTAATTCTTCCAGCATGACTGCTGCTTTGCTCATGACCTTAAGGTCTGAGTCACTTCCCATTATAATTCCTACTCTTGGCATAGCATTCACCCTTTCTTATAAGTTCAACAAATAAATCATACCCTATTTATTAGAATTTTTCAATGGTTCATTTAAAATCTCTGTGCCCGGAAGCACAAATATTCCGTCACGGATAATTTCTATCTCGTTTCCATCCGCGCATTCTACGGTAATACTCTTCAATTCTTCATAAGGAATCGTAATATCTGTATGACAATGGAAATATGCTGCTGAGACGTCTTCTTTTCTCTGAATGGATACCGAATTATCTCTTGCCACAATTTCTTTGCCATTTGGATTGTATACTTTAATGTCCTCTGCCCAGCTATAGCATGTGTCGCCAACTGCAAAATGCGGTCCCATTTTCTCGGCGATCAGAATTGGCATCTTATCGGCAATATTGTATTTCTTCGCTGCTACATACGCAGTCGTGTTCGTACCGATTGCAAATTCGCCAAGCGGCAATGTCGGGTGACGATAAAGAACATTATCTAAAAAGTATTCTTTATTCTCCAGTTCATGTTCAAAGTTCTTGCAGCTGTAATCTGCCACCATTCCATTTGAAAACGTTACTTCCAGATCTTTGTATAATAGTTCATTCAGGTAAACCTGACTTACATGAAGAACCCCGTTCGTTCCTTCCAGAACCGGTGATGCAAAAACTTCTCCCACTGGGATGTTAACATCTGCCACGCAGTTTTCAAAAATCGTCTCCTTCTTTGGATCTTTCAATTTATAAAGCTGCACCCGAAGATCTGTATGGTTACCGTTGTTTCCAAGAATGTGCACACTTGTTCCCTGATCTAATGCATCAATAATGGTCTGTTGAACCCTCTCATAAACTTTTGCATCTAATGTATTGATCTTGATAATCTCATCAAAAATCTCTTCGTACTGATCTCCAATCTCCGGAACAGGATACGCTACGATTGTGAAACTTCTCTCGTCTCCCGGAATATAGCTATTTACAATCTGACTGGATTTACTGTCATATTCAAGCGAGATTTCCTTCTGCTTATCATTAAGCTTTACCGCCTCTGATTTTGACACTGGTGTAAATGGCTCCTCGCCAAATGTCTCCATGCATGCCGGACCTGCATGACGTCTTGCCAGGTCTTTATACTGTTCGTAAGTTGTCCGCATGACTTCCAGCTTCCGTTCCATGAACTGGCGATCTAAGATCAGTGCCTGATCGTCCTTGTGGTCATACTCGTACTGCTTATTTGCAATACCTCCGTAATATCCGATTTTCAAATGCTGCCTCTTTGTAAGGACACTGACACCGGCACGGTAAATCGTCGGCTTTAGTCCCATTTTCCGAAAATTCTCAATAGCAATCCGAATCACCCGCTCGAACCCAAGCGTATAGCGAATATTGACTGTTGCTTTCTTTGACAGATTCTTGCCTGTATTTACAAATCCAATCCGGTAACCTTCTGTATACACATCTGCCATTTTCTGTATTGTCTCAAGTGGCAGCTCATTCAGGTGCATGGCAGTGCGCTTCTCGTTTTCACTGACATACTCTCCGTAATAATAGAGATAACGCACATCATTAAAATCACTGTTCATAATCAGATCCGCAGCAAAATTATCTTCCGGGTCAATCTGTTCTTTGATGCGGTCTGCCAAAAATACGTCACAATAATCGCTGGCATACCAATAAATCGTCTGTCTCACATGCTCATATTCCGGCTCGTTTTCTTCCTCAAACTGATTATAAACTTCAATGAATAATTCAAACAAAATATCTAGATATTCTGTTTTCTTTTCAAATGCATATGGAATCACACCACGAAGTTCTGTATATAGAAAACTCAAAAGCCGGCCGTATTCTATGCCGAATTTTTCTGTTGCAAATGCCGGATTGGCATAACTTGTCTTATAATGCTCTCCAAGCACGTCATCATACAAATGTGTATTCCAACACTCTAATTCTTCAATTGAAAACTTATAATACTCACCATTTTCAATTTTTTCTTTTAATTTATCAACTAAAAGTGCAAAATCAGCCAGTGTCCGAAAATAATCCCGGTATTTTTCACTGACTGTATTTTCACCCTTTATATTCTCAATTCTCTCGATTGCTAATTCATATCTCATCTCTGTCATCTACACAAGCCCCCTGATAAATATTGCTGCAACTCCTGCAAGAACCAATCCATTTACCCCGATTCCGACTTTGCAGGTTATGTATTTCTTATCTCGTTCATTCAGACCCCGAAGTCCGAGTCTGAATCCATAAACTGCCAGTGCAAGCAGTGCAAAACAAAGAAATCCTACGATTATATTTACATTTCCCTTCATCAGAAATGACACAAGAATCATCACAATTAAAATCACTGCACAAAGCACAGCCATCATGCAGGATTGGATTCCCTTTCTCGCATGTTTCAAAGTCTTCTGGCCATATTTTGTATTTACACGTCTGCTTCGTTTTTTCTTATCTTTTCCGAACATGTCTCCTCCTTATTGCTACACAGATCACAAATATAATATGACCTGCAACTCCTCCGATCGTGTTAAGTAGAATATCATCTACGTCGAAGCTTCCGACTTTCGTAAGAAGCTGAAATGTTTCTACACACAAGCTTAATCCAAAGCTCCAGAACAGTGTAGCAAAACAGCTACGATATTTGCTTGCCATAGGTAAAAAGAACCCGAATGGTATAAATATAATTACATTTCCAAACAGGTTCGTGAACATAGCAAAAAATCCCAACTGATGCCGGTACTGCCAAAATCTCTTGATTTCTTTGAACAGGACGAGATTATAATGGTATTCTTGCATCTCGCCCGTTCTGCCATACCAGTCGGAAAATATAAGAAAATATATCAGGAACCCGATGTAAAGGACAAATAATACTTTCCCAAGTCCTCTGAGTGCCTTTCTTTTTCTGGAATTCAAAAATATTGCTTCCTTTCCGTCCAGTCAAATGTCTTATCCTCTGATCTTATCAGATTTTAAAACGTAAGTCCTTTTTTGTCTTTTAATAACTTTGCTCCGCTGACAATGGAGATAATTCCTGCAGCCACGCCTGTGACCATCACAATGATCCCGACTGTGATTCCGGCCGCACCTGCAAGGCTCATTGTCTTATATGCCTTCTCGTTCATATTATCCTCTTTCTATTTCTTATCATTCAAACCCTGTCAGGGCTTTGTGATGCCTACGGATTGCTACGTGCTTCATTTATTTTGCACCGTACTGCTCATAGTATGCGTCGATTGCTGCCTTCAATGTATCGTCGATGACAACTTTTCCCTGACACTCTTTGTTATACAGATGCTCTACTACATCTGCCATACTTACAATTGCTGCTGTTTCAAATCCATACAGG
Source organism: Dorea sp. 210702-DFI.3.125 (assembly GCF_020560945.1). Lineage (NCBI taxonomy): Bacteria > Bacillati > Bacillota > Clostridia > Lachnospirales > Lachnospiraceae > Dorea > Dorea sp. 210702-DFI.3.125. The sequence continues at coordinate 92,257 of NZ_JAJCNF010000002.1, read as the reverse complement.
TCTTTGATCTCATCAAGGGCACATTTTTCTCCGCCTTTTCCAACTTCCATACGGTTCAAAGATACCATAAGTCCTACAATTGTAACATCAGCAGCTCCCTTTACCTTCGGAACAGTCTCTTCCATAGATTTTCCGGAAGTTGTTACGTCCTCGATCATAATCACACGGTCACCATCTTTTAACTTGCTTCCAAGAAAGCTTCCCTTATCTGCACCGTGATCTTTCTCTTCCTTACGATCAGAACAATAACGAACCTCTTTTCCATATAATTCACTGTAAGCGATTGCTGTTACAACTCCAAGCGGGATTCCCTTGTATGCAGGTCCGAACAGTACATCAAAGTCATCTCCATATGTCTCATGAATTGCTTTTGCATAATACTCTCCGAGCTTCTTAAGCTGTGAACCAGTCACATATGCTCCCGCATTCATGAAGAATGGGGACTTTCTTCCACTCTTTAATGTGAATTCTCCAAATTTGAGCACATCGCTCTCTACCATAAAGTCAATAAATTCCTGTTTGTAAGCTTCCATTGTTATTCTTCCTCCATATTCTACAGGTGCATATACCTGATACGTTCTTTTATTTCTTTCTATCTTACCATACACTGTAGACATTTTCAAACTGTAACTGTTCCAAAAACTTATCGATTCTTCTCTACAAAAACTGCGTAAGCACTACTGCCAACATGCCTCCTGCCACACTAAACACAATATACAGTAGTCCACTAAGAATATCACCTTTTTGAATCAACGTCACGGACTCTAATGCAAATGTAGAAAATGTAGTAAAGCCTCCACACACACCAGTTTTTAACATCAATGTCATCTCCAGAGAAAGTTTACTGTATTTTCCACTTAGCATCACAATAATTCCAATCAAGAAACAGCCCACAATATTAGTAAGCAATGTTTTTATCGGGAATCCATCACCACACTCCATCGGAAGCATGCTCACTCCATAACGGAGCATAGACCCAACCATACCACCAATACCAACTAAAAATACATTTAACATTTCTTTTGCCTTTCATACAAAATGCCACTGAAAATTACATTCTGCAATCTCAGTGGCATTTTAACACTATTTTTATACCGTTTTTATACTACTCCACAATGCCAACCATGTCAGCCACGTTCTCAAAGCCGTTTTTCTTCATATAAGCTTCGATTCCGTCAATGACATCCATAGTCACTGCAGGATTATGGAAGTTTGCTGTTCCGACAGATACTGCGCTCGCTCCTGCTAAAATAAACTCAATTGCATCTTCTGCACTTGCGATTCCGCCCATTCCGATGATTGGAATATTGACTGCATGTGCTGCCTGGTATACCATGCGCACAGCTACCGGTTTCACGATTGGACCTGACACTCCTCCTGTCTTATTTGCCAGCGCAAATGTCTTGCGGTTGATGTCAATCTTCATACCTGTCAATGTATTAATTAAAGAAATTGCATCTGCTCCACCCGCTTCTGCAGCTTTTGCTATCTCAGTAATATCTGTTACGTTCGGTGTCAGCTTCATAATAATCGGCTGTTTTGCGATTTTCTTAATATCTGCGGTAAGCTTCTCTACATTCTTTGCATCCTGCCCAAATGCCAGAAATCCAGCGTTAACATTTGGACATGAAATATTGATTTCCATCATGTCAATCGGCTCATCTGCCAGACGTTCTACAACTCTGAAATATTCTTCCGGTGCATGACCGCATACATTTACAATAATCTTCGTGTCATACTTCTGAAGATAAGGAATATCTCTTTCGCAGAACAGATCAATTCCAGGATTCTGAAGTCCGATTGCATTCATCATACCGCCGTAAACTTCTGCCACACGCGGGGTCGGATTACCAGTCCATGGCACATCAGCTACACCTTTTGTCGTGATAGCTCCCAGTTTATTCAGATCCACAAATTCAGAAAATTCTTCTCCGGAACCAAATGTTCCAGATGCTACTGTAACCGGGTTCTTCCATTCTACTCCGGCGATGTTTACATTCATATTCATTAGATTTCCACCTCCGTAGCAAGGAATACCGGACCATCTTTACAGATTCGCTTGTTGCACACATTGCTGTGGGCATCTTTCTCTTTTGTCTTGCACACACAGCCAAGACAGGCACCAATTCCACATGCCATACGCTCTTCCAGAGATATATAGCATACAATCTTATGTTCCTCGGCATACTGCTTGATCGCACGAAGCATAGGAGTCGGTCCACAGGCATAGATCATATCCGCTTCCAGTCCATTTTCACGGATTGCGTCCATAACATTTCCCGTTGTTCCGACACTTCCATTCTCTGTGGAAATGTATAACTCACCGTTCTGCTCGAACTCTTCCTTTAAAAATGTCTGTGCATCACGATAGCCTACGACAATCTGTTTTTTGTCACATTTCATCTGTTTTGCAAGTTCCAGAATCGGTGGTACACCAATTCCTCCACCCATAAGAAATACTTTCTTTCCTTCAGCCGCTTCAAACGGAAATCCATTTCCAAGAGGTCCGATGATCGGGATTGCATCTCCTGTTTTTAACTTTGAAAATTCTTCTGTTCCTGTATTCTCTCCAGTCACTCTGTATACAACACGAAGGCGACTGTCTTCTTTGTTAATCTCACAGATACTGATCGGACGAGGCAATAACTTTGTTGCATCCTTTGTATACATAGAAATAAACTGTCCAGGTCTGGCGCTCTGCGCTGCCTCTGTATGAATCCACATACTGAAAATCCCATCAGCGATCTGCTCCTGAGAAACAACCATTGCCTGTTCTTTTTTCTTATCCGCCATCTTATCTTGCCTCCAATGCGCCTCTAATATCAGCAACCATGTCCTCTACTGCTGCTCTGGATGCATCTGCAAATGCTTCTTCACCATAGTTTGCGTATTTTTCCTGCTTGTATGCCGCAATGATTCCACGAGAAGAGTTTACGATTGCTCCAAGTCCATCTTCATTAAAGAAATGTACCAGGTCTTTTCCTTTTCCTCCCTGCGCACCATATCCCGGCACAAGGATGTAAGATTTCGGCATCACTTTACGAAGTACTTTTCCCATCTCCGGATAAGTAGCTCCGACAACTGCTCCAATGTAGCTGTACTCGTCACCCATGCAGTCTTCTCCCCACTGTGCAACTTTTTCACCGACCAGCTCATAGAGTGGACGTCCGTCAATCATCTGATCCTGGAACTCTCCACTTGACGGGTTAGAAGTCTTAACAAGGATAAAAAGACCTTTCTTTTCCTCTTTGCATACATCTATAAACGGATTCACACCGTCAGATCCAAGATATGGATTGACTGTCACAAAGTCCTCATCAAATGGTGCGTAAGTCTTGCTTCCTACCTGCACTTTACCAATATGTCCAACCGCATAAGCAGAAGATGTTGATCCGATATCTCCACGTTTGATATCTCCGATTACAACCAATCCTTTTGATTTACAGTAATCTACTGTTTTCTTAAATGCAACAAGTCCCGGAATACCGAACTGCTCATACATAGCGATCTGAGGTTTCACAGCTGGAATCAGATCATAAGTCTTGTCCACAATTTCCTTATTGAACTGCCATATAGCCTCTGCAGCTCCCTCAAGTGTCTCACCAAACTCAGCAAACGCCTTCTTCTGGATATGCTCCGGAATATATTTTAACATTGGATCCAGACCAACCACGATCGGTGCGCCCGTCTTCTTAATATTCGCAATTAACTGATTAATCACAATCTCATCCTCCTGCTTCTATCTTTATTACTTTTGTTAGAAATTACATATTTAATTTATTTTACCACACTAGTAGCTCACTTGACAAGAAATCAATCCCTCTTTGCATTTTAAACAGTTAATCTAATATTTTATCAAATAATCTTTATAAAACAAAATATCAGATTCAACTAGTCAAAATGTACATCATTTCACCAATTTTTTAGTCACTGCTTACATTGTACCTCCCTCCCATTTGTTCTATACTGATATCAGATTACAAGAGAACTATTTATTTTCTTTAAGGAGGATTACACAAAATGGCAAGTTTATCATTAGAGGGAATCCAGAAAGTATATTCTAATGGATTCCAGGCAGTTAAAGACTTCAATCTTGAAATCGCTGACAAAGAGTTCATCATCTTCGTTGGACCTTCCGGATGTGGAAAATCAACAACACTTCGTATGATCGCAGGTCTTGAGGATATTTCCGGCGGTACACTGAAGATTGACGGAAAAGTAATGAATAATGTAGAGCCAAAAGACAGAGATATCGCTATGGTATTCCAGAACTACGCTCTTTATCCACATATGACAGTATATGACAACATGGCATTCGGACTGAAACTTCGTAAAGTACCAAAAGACGAAATCGACAAAAAAGTTCGCGAGGCAGCAAGAATCCTCGACCTTGAGAAACTTCTTGACCGTAAGCCAAAAGCTCTTTCCGGTGGACAGAGACAGCGTGTTGCTATGGGACGTGCAATCGTTCGTAAACCAAAGGTATTCCTTATGGACGAGCCTCTTTCAAACCTGGATGCAAAACTTCGTGTTCAGATGCGTATTGAGATTGCAAAACTGCATGAGAATTTAGGTGCTACAATCATCTATGTAACACATGACCAGACAGAGGCTATGACTCTTGGTACAAGAATTGTTGTTATGAAAGATGGAGTTGTTCAGCAGGTAGATACACCTCAGAACCTCTATACAAAACCATGCAACCTGTTCGTAGCTGGATTCATCGGATCACCTCAGATGAACTTCTTAGATGCTGAAGTTAAGGTTAATGGATCTGATGTTACACTTTCTGTTGGTGGACATGAGCTTCCAGTGCCAGCTGATAAAAAACAGGCTCTCATCGATAAAGGATATGCCGGAAAGACAGTTATCCTCGGAATCCGTCCGGAGGATGTACATGTTGCAGCTACATTTACAGGTGAGAATGCAGGTACTGTTCACTCTACAATTAACGTATATGAGCTTCTTGGAGCTGAAGTATTCTTATACTTCGATGTTGCAGGAACTCAGGTAACTGCAAGAGTTGGTTCCGGAACAGAGCTCAGAAGCGGAGATAAAGCTTCCTTCACATTTGACATGAGCAAGATCCATATCTTCGACAAAGAGACAGAGTTGACGATTTCAAACTAATCGTATAAAATAACAATAACGGTTCTACTGTTATGGAAGATACAATGAAAGAGCTGTACGAAGGTGCAGCTCTTTCTAATTTATGCAAAAGAGGGTTATTTTTATGGAGCAATCTCAGGAACTTTCCAAAGCATTAGAAGAGCTTACACGGGCAACCGGCATCGCTTTGGATATTCACATACAACCGGAAGATTCCAAAGAGAAGATAGATGAGTCAATCCGGCAGATTCGTTCTCTTTGTGCTGCTTATAAAGAGAAGTATAACAAGAATTATTTTTTGTTAAATCTCATGACAGGTACTGCACAGGATTGCGAGATTAGTGAACGTGCCGCCAGATTACATATTCGTGCTGTAAAACCTCGTTATCTTTTTTTGCTCGAATCCTCAAAAAAAATGGACGAAACAGTTACAGAGGTATTGAAACAGTTGTTTCCATTTCAAGAAAAAATATATATCGTTCCTGTAAATGAATTTCAACTTGCAATGCTTTATCCGGCAAAAGATGGCTGCACATCCGAAGATATTCACGATCTGGCACATACCATGATCGATACTCTGAGTATGGAAGCGCTGACTCATGTACAGATTGCCTACAGCGATCTTATTCCCGATCTGCACGCCCTGCCTTCTGCTTATAAACAGACTGCGCTTGCATTGAGAGTTGGTAAACTTTTTTATTCAGAACAATCTGTATTTCCTTTTAACAAGTTAGGGATTGGACGATTGCTTCACGAGTTGCCCGAAAAACTTTGCGAAGATTTTCTTTTTGAGATATTCGGTGATATAACTTCCGAACATTTAGATAAGGACACTTTAGCTGCCATCGACAAATTCTTCCAGAACAACCTGAACATTGCAGAAACTGCACGACAGCTTCATATGCATCGCAATACACTTATTTACCGACTGGAACAAGTCGAAAAAAGAACAGGTCTTGACCTTCGTCAGTTCGAGGACGCTATGACCTTTAAAATTGCGATCATGATACTGAATTACTTACAATCAGAAAGGAATGTTTCACATGAATGATAATTTTCATGAACAACTTATAACAAAAAAACAAAAAGGAAATCCGTTAGTTATTCGCATCATCGTTGTAGTTTTCATAATTTTATTTTTAACGATCGGTGCTCTGTTTCTAGGATTTCTGTCTATTATCATCGCTGTAGTACTTGGTGTTACTGCTTATTTTTACATTTTTCCAAATCTTAGTGTTGAGTATGAGTATTCACTGGTCAACCATGAACTGGATATCACCGCAATTTACAGCAAGTCAAAAAGAAAAGAGCTCTGCTCTTTTGATATCAAAGAAGCTGAGATGATTGCCCCAAAAGGATCCAGTAAGCTTGCTTCTTTTAAGCCAGTAAAAACCTGCGATTATACTTCCGGAGAGGGAAATGCGGCAATTTATTCCATCATTATTTTTCTAAATCAGCAGATGTATAATATTCTGATTGAGCCTGACGAAAAAATGATTGCCGGAATCCGGCCGTGGATGGGATCAAAATTTTCACAGTTTTAAGAACAACGAATGTGCCTTGGCACATTCTCACGCCGAGCGCGGTCGCTTGCGACATAATTCTTATTCGCGCGAGTGCGCATCCTGCCGGAGGCTTTTAGTATAATAGGAAATGCAATTTCCTATTATACTAAAAAAGGTCCACCGGACCTTTTTGTCGTATGCTTGGCAACTTAATTGGGGACGTAGCATTTTAAAAGTTTGCTACGTCCCCATCTGCGATTAACGGTGTCCCCAATTGAGCTGCTTACTGCATCTCTCCCTGTAGGGTTTCAATTGCTTTATTCAACTGATTATCTGCTTCCGGATTGTTTTCATCTGCCTGATAATCAATTGCTACATCCGGTGTAATTCCTTTTCCATCAATATCCTGACCTTTTGCCGTAAAGTATTTGGCAATTGTAAGTTTCACACAAGTTCCGTCTTTCAAATCAAAGATCTGCTGTACAACACCTTTTCCATAAGTTTGCGTTCCCACAATTGCACCCAGATCATAATCCTGGATCGCACCTGCAAAAATCTCAGAAGCACTGGCGCTATATTGATTTACAAGAACAGTCATTGGAATATCGATTTGATGCTCTTCATCTGATGTGAAGTCTTCTTCTTTTCCGTTTTTGTCTTGAGTATATACAATCTTTCCTTCTGGAAGAATCTCATCTAATATTTTACACACAATACTCAGACTTCCGCCTGGATTACTTCTCACATCTACGACCATTCCTTTCATTCCCTGGTTTTTCAGGTCATTATAGGCATTCTTATATTGGTCATATGTCACGGAATCAAATTCTGTAATTCTAAGATACCCAATTCCATTATCCAGCATCTTAGAGCTTACTGTAGGATACTCAATCGTATCGCGGGTTGCTGTTACTGCAACCTCTTCTCTGTCGTCACCTCTAAGAACTGTCAAATTAACATCCGTTCCCTTTTCTCCTTTTATCTTACTGACGACTTCTGTCAGATCTTTTCCTGTCACTTCCTCATCTTCTACTTTATAGAGAATATCATTATCCTTCATTCCAGCCTGTTCTGCAGGTGAACCTTCATATACCTGACTGATGGTAATGATTCCAGTCTCCTTATTCTGCGACATCACCGCACCAATACCGTCATATTCTCCATCTGTAGATTCCTGAAAACTCTTCGTAGCTTCTTCATCATAATATACAGAATACGGATCATTCAATCCGGCAATGTATCCTTCGTAAATTCCCTGCTGAAGTTCATCTTGATCTACATCTTTCAGATAATACTGGTTAATCAAAGATTCCAGTTTTTCCAGCTTTTTATCGGTCTCTGAACTGATTGCTTCTGTTGTATATTTCTCTCCACTGTTGCTGTTTTTTGCTTTTAATCCACATGATACCAGTCCTGCTGCCAATAACATGGCAAGGGCGCCACAAAGCGCCCCCTGTAAAAATCCTTTTTTATTTTTCATATTTTTAGTCCCGTCTGTCTTAAATTCAATTTGATTCAAGAACGCCTCTGCAATCCTGCCAGAGGCTTATTTTTCTACAAGTAATTCATCGGATTTACCGGTGTTCCATTGTTCATCACCTGAAAATGCAGATGCGGTCCCGTAGAGTTTCCTGTTGTTCCTACTTGCCCGATATTCTGTCCTTTACTGACCTTCTGTCCTGCTGACACAAAAATTGTATTGCAGTGCATATAATAAGTCAGAAGTCCATTTCCATGGTTAATAATAATCAAATTTCCAGCCTTACCACTGTAACCTGCTGAAGTTACAGTTCCGGCTGCTGCTGCATAAATCGGTGTTCCAGTTGATGCTGCAAAATCAACTCCTTTGTGATTTGTACTGGCTCCGGCAAGTGGCGCATTACGATATCCAAATGTGCTGGAAATACGACTATATCCCGGACAAGGATGCGTAAACATTCCATTTCCACTGACTACAGCTCCTCCCGCACTTCCACTATTATTGTTCTTCTTTGCTGCTGCAGCTGCGGCTTCTTTTTCTTTCTGTTTTCTTGCCGCCTCTTCTGCGGCCGCCTGAAGTTCTGCAAGCTTTTGATTCGTCTGCTCCAGTTCTCCGCTGATACTTGAAATCTCGCTTTCCTTGCTTGCTTTCAAGCTCTCGACATTCGTTTGCTTTGCAATCAGATCATTCTGCAGGTCTTCTAGTTTTGCATACTCCTCTTCCAGTGCAGCCTGCTGTTCCTGAACTTTCTTGCGAATCTGCTGATATGCCACCAATTGTTCTCTGTCATATGATGATATAGTGGAAATATATTCTGCATTATTTAAAAATTCGCTAATATCTTTTGACTGACATAAAATATCAACAAATTTAGTATTTCCATTCTCATACATATATTTGATACGCTTTTTCATACTCTCATATTGATCATTTTCCTGAGCCTGAGCCTCAAAAAGCTCCTCTTCTTTCTGCCCCAGCTCTTCTTCCTTCTGAGAAATCTGATTTTTCGTATCTTCCATCTCCGAAACAATTGCCATAAGCTGCGTTTCCAGTGACTTCTGTTCCGATTCTGCCGCTTCCTTCTGTTTTTGAAGTTCTTCAGCCTTTTGCTTCGTGTCATCAATCTCTGCTGCTCTTACTTGTGTCGACATTCCCAGGCATAATGTACCGATCAGTAAAGCACTGATAATTTTCTTCCCCTTTATCATATGTACCCCCTTATCAATTCAGTACGTATGTTATTATACTTTCAGATGTTTTCTGATTGTAAAGAAACTTCCTACAAAACCGATTCCCACTCCCAAAAGAATTCCTACTGGCAAAAGTGTTCTATATACTTGTGTGACCGGAAGGAAATTAATGATATTCTGAAGAAGATGGAACTTCTCAAGAATATAGTGAATTGCCTTCTCATATACAAAGTACAGAATTCCAAGTGGAATCACAGCTCCGATCGCTCCGATGAGCAATCCTTCAAACACGAACGGTGCTCGGACAAATCCATCCTTCGCTCCGATATATTTCATAATAGCTATCTCTTCTCTTCTGACAGTAATACCCATGGTAACTGTATTACTGATCAGGAAAATAGATACCGCTAACAGAATTCCAATAATGGCAACTGATACATAACCTACCAGTTTATTTACACTGGTCAGCGTCTTCGCAACGACATCTGATTTATTGACTTTACGGACTCCATCCAGGCTTTCTGCAAAACTTACTACATCTTTCTGTTTGGAAACATCAGACATATATACTTCATAGTTATCAGAATTTGCAAGCGGATTATCATCTTTAAATCCTTCTGCTGCTTCTTCTGATCCCTGGAAATATTGTTTCTGGAACTTTGCCCATGCTTCATCACCACTCACATAAGTGACGCTTAATACTCCGTCTTCATTCTTAAGCTGAGCTCCAATGTTATCTTTTTGTTCCTGTGTTGCTTCTTGATCAAAAAATACCGTAATGGCAACTCCCTCTTCTGCCTTCTGTACGATATAATTAAAATTCATAACAATAGAATAAAACAGGCCAAACAGGAAAATACAAGCTGACATAGTCGCAATAGATGCAATGGAAAACATCTTATTTCTCCCTATGTTCTTGACACCCTGCTTCATAGAATATCCAAAAGTACTAATTTTCATTATTATACCCACCTTTTTTCTCGTCGCTTACAATGACTCCCTTTTTCATCGTAACAACTCGCTTCTTCATCTCGTTTACAATTTCCTGATTATGAGTTACGACCAAAACGGTAGTTCCTCTGTCATTCGCCTCCTCCAAAAGCTTCATGATCTCCCATGAATTTGTCGGATCCAGATTTCCTGTAGGCTCGTCAGCGAGAAGAATCGCCGGTTCATTCACGATTGCTCTTGCAATCGCTACTCTTTGCTGCTCTCCACCGGATAACTCCTTTGGAAATGCTTTGTACTTCTGTGCAAGTCCCACCAGTGACAATGCTGCCGGTACTTTTTTCTTGATCACTCTTGCAGAGGTCTCTGTAACTCTTTGTGCAAAAGCAATATTCTCATAGATATTACGATCCTTTAAAAGTCTGAAATCCTGGAACACTACTCCAATATTTCTTCGGTACATCGGAACTTTTCTATGGCGCATGCGGCCCAGATTATGTCCGTTCACAACAATAGTACCTGATGTAGGCTCCAGCTCCTTCATGATCAATTTGATAAGTGTTGACTTGCCTGATCCACTGTCACCTACGATAAATACGAATTCGCCCTGCTCGATCTTAAGGTTGATACCATTTAGCGCAGAGATTCCCTTCGAGTACTCTTTGGTTACGTCCTTTAATTCGATCATAGTTTCCTCCTAATTATTTAATATTCCATCGATTCCATATACTTCATATATTTCACTACCATAAGAGCGATTTTAAAAGTAATGGCATCCTCAAACACACGAAGATCAAGTCCTGTGCTCTTCTGAAGTTTATCCAGTCTGTATACAAGCGTATTACGATGAATATACAGTTGTCTGGATGTTTCTGATACATTCAGGTTGTTCTCAAAGAACTTATTAATAGTTGCTAATGTCTCTTCGTCGAAGTCATCTGGCGATTTCCCCTCAAAAATCTCACGGATGAACATCTTACAGAGTGGAATCGGCAACTGATAAATCAATCTTCCGATTCCAAGCGCACTGTAAGCAATAACATTTCTCTCACTGAAGAATATCTTACCTACATCAAGCGCCAGTTTCGCCTCTTTATAAGACTTAGATACCTCTTTGATATCATGTACGACGGTACCATATGCGATCAGGGCGTCTTCTTCCTCATTATCTTTCAACAGTGTCAGATAACCGTTCGCCATCTTTTCAAGTTCCTTGTGCCCGTCTTCAAGCTCAAGTTCCTTCACAATGATAATATTCTTCTCATCTACTGCTGTCACAAAATCTTTTGATTTGTTTCCCAGAAGATTACGTACATTATCAAGAGCATTGCTGTCCTTCTCATGATCCGTCTCAATTATAAATACAACACGACGCACTTCTGTGTCAATATGTAATTTTTTGGCACGATTGTAAATATCTACAAGAAGCAGGTTATCCAAAAGCAGATTCTTAATGAAATTATCCTTGTCAAAACGCTCCTTATATGCAACTAACAGATTCTGGATCTGAAATGCTGCAATCTTTCCAACCATGTACACATCATCACTGCCACCATTCGCCAACAGCACATATTCCAACTGATGTTCTTCAAAGATCTTAAAAAACTGATATCCACGCACAACCTGGCTATCTGCCGGAGAATCCACAAAGGCCAGCACTTCTTCTTCATAATTCTCCTGTTCTGTCATCGTACTTGCAAGCGGTTTCCCATCTGTATCCATCACACAGAAGTCAATTCTTGTAATTCCTTTCAATCCTTCAATTGTGTTTTGAAGTATCTGATTAGATATCATATCCATCTCCTCCACTCATATCAATATGCATTTTTCACAACAAAGTGCCCTGTTTTTTAGTAAAAGAGCATATTCTCAAATTCTATATTAATATATTTTGACAAAAAAATAAAGAGAAAACTACAGTTTTTTTGTTAGTTTCCTCTTTTTTTACTCTTTTCAATTTCCTTCTTAAAAATCTGTTTCATAAAAAACTGACCGATTCTACCCCCACCAATGCCTTTCGCTGCCACTGGAATTCCATCTTTTCCAAGTCCAAGCCATACTCTTGCATTCATCACATTACGATTCTTGGAAATCAGTTCTTCCTGCAGCGGTGAAGAAAGTGCCGACAAGACACAATCTACTTCCTCGCCATTAATCGCATTGATCAGCATATCATCTGCCCGATTCTTTGCAGATACTTTCGCCATACCTACAATCTGGGTTCCTCTGTAATACTCTTCAAAATGTCCGAACATCTTCTGTCCTTCTTCTTCCGATTCCACCAAAAGATATACCCGCTTATGCTTTCTTGCCAGATATCTTAAAAACATCTTTAAAAATGTCTTATCTTGCGTCTCTCGCAGACACTTGTGATCTGTAATCTCAGCTGCTTCCAGAATTGTCTTGTTACCAGCCAGTATAAGGTCGAAATTCTCGATCTCTTCTTTTAACTCAGCCTCTGTTCCCAGTTCCATAAGACTTTCTATCGTCACAAGTTCGATTACACTCACCAGATCCGATTCCATATAAGCAAGCGCTTCCTGCATAGCTTCTTTTGCTGTAAAATTATCAATGGATATATCTAAAACACTTATCTTTTTGCTCATAATCTCACTCATATTTGTCAACATCTTGTAGCTGTTCGATTATAGCAAACGATTCTATGTTTTTCAAGGTTTCTTGTAAAATGTTCACATTTGTTAATATTCGTAATATTTTTTGTAATATTTTTGTTACTTCTTACTTCGATTTTTCCTTTTTCTGGCAAGTATTCCACCAATTCTCCCGGTTTCTTTTGATGACAACGATTTCCAACCATCTTTCATAACCCTATCTAAAAGTCCTAACTCATCGGCTATCTCATATTTCATCTTCTCTTCTTCTGTAAGCTGATCCAGACGAACTGGTGTATCCTTCTTTTTTGCCATGGCAAACTCCTTTCCTTCATATGGCCGAAACATATTTTTCTACACCAGTATTGTTAACACATCTGTATTTCTTATTCGCCAAAACATTTACCTTCGGCTTATTTTTTCACATTTCCTATGATTGTTCTGCCTGAAATTGAACATTTACCTCCCCAACTCCACATTCAATTGACATTGTCTTATCGGACTGATTTTCAATCTGATATTCACTTCCAATCTCCGTAAATTCTCTTTCACCACACACAATACTTCCTATGTCGCAATTCAGATCATAATTATAATCTGTCTCATTACCGATGGCAGTAAAGTTAATCTCTCCGACGCCACTTTCAAGATCTGCATCTCCCAGTGTCTTTCCGAGCGCTTCGATCAGCCCCATATCACAATTCATTGTCAGATCATTTGTCAGGAAAGAATCCACTTGAACCTCACCGGCATCTACATCTATATCTAAATCTTCTGTATGGATATCTTCTATATAAATGCTGCCTGCACTCAGATTCATCTCTACTTCTTCCAGCTTATATCCTTCTGGAATATAAATATATATTTTTGCATCTTGTGCATGATTTCGCGCGTAAATCCAGTTCCAGACTTTTTTATTTGTTGTAATATTTAATACTCCCTCTTCTTCATAACACTTAAACTTAAGACTTTTGGATATTTTTTGTGTTTCTACAGTAATCTCCTGCTGTTCTTTTGGTGCTTTTAATATTTTTATCTCGCCTGTTGCTATGTCAAGATCCAATTCTCGGATGCCCTGATAGCTTTCCTGAATATTCGGACTATAAGTCTCTTTTATTGGAGCACGTTCTTTCACTATTTCCATCGTTGCGCCCATTCCCAGTCCAATGCCTAAAAGTGCAATACCGACTACCAACGTAATACCACAGGTCAGCCAGAATATTTTCCACCCTTTTTTCATCTTCACGCTACCACCTTTCTATGAGAAATCTTTTCCCAGAGGTACTTCATTCCCTTTGCCAGTCCACGGAGTACTACTTCACAGAGTTTTCCAAATCCTACTGTTGCAACCACACCAAGAACCATTATGATCAGACCGCTGCCAATCAATGCCAATCCTGCGGCCGTCTGTGGCAGAAGTATAACGGAACCGGATATTACCAGCGAAATTCCAACAATTGCAATGGCAGCCCCGGCAATAACCAATGCAAATACTCCAACAATGATAGTTAACACCATTGCCAGTCCTGTAGCCAGAATACCTCCGATAATTGGAATCAAGACCGGTCCTATAATTATCGCAAGAGCCACAATTAAAACAATTTTTCCAATACGGGCATTTTTCTTTTTCTGATTATCTGATGTCCCATACTGATATTCCGATGACTGCTTATTCTCCTGATGATTCATCTGATATTGCTGTCCTGCTGACTGATATTCTTCCTGCTGACCATGCGTTGTATTTTCTGTCTTGCCTTTTAAATCTGCTTTTATATTCTCTGCCACTTCCTCCGGAGCGCCAAATTCCCGAATAACCTGTTCTTCATTCTCTTCGCCGGCCTCATCGAAGTAATCATTATAATATTTCATAGCATCTTTTCTCTCTACTTCCGGGATGTCCTGTAAAAGCGATGCCAGTTTTGTCATATATTCGATTCGGTTCATTACTTCTCACCCCCTGCAAATAACTGATTGATCTTGTTCATATATTGTGTCCATTCTGTCCGATACATATCAAGCTTTTCCCTTCCTGCCAAAGTCACCTTATAATATCTTCGATTGCGCCCATCATATTGTCTGTCGTACACTTCAAGACACCCATCTTTTTGGAGTCTTCGAAGAACTGGATAGAGGGTTGATTCAGACACTTCTATTGTCTCCCGCACATCCTGTGTAATCTTATAACCATAAGTGCCTTCCTCTGTCCGTGACACAACTGCCAGAACAATCGCATCTAAAAGAGCTGCACCTGTATTAAAGACCATTTCACCACACCCTTTCTGCAAAATCTGGATTTAACCCAAAATTGTTATGCAATTATCTTTACAGATTCGCTATATTATTTTGTTTCATATATTATATGCTGTATAATATATGCTTTTGTATATTATATGGCATATAATATTATAAGTCAAGAGAAAACAGTTGCAAAAATGGAACAACCTGCATTTTGTCTTAACAGATATTTTCATTCAAGTCGAACGTCCGTGAGACTTGGCGCGTGATTCTGGTCAGAGAAGCTGACATATTCCTATCAGAATCACTGCGCATCCTCGTGGAGCGTTTATCTCAGTCGGAGATTGGACTCCCACTGAGACAAATTTGCTATTACTCACCACCTGAAGGTGGGAGTCTGTCTTCTCGACTGAGATAAAAACAGCATCAAGTGCATATTCTACGCGACTTCCACACAATGGAGATGAAACTCTTAACATCATAGAGGCCTCTGCTGAATATGATGTTTGTTTTTAGAGGTTCATCGTAATTCCCTGTGTGGGGAACTTAGAATATGCACTTGATGCATCCTTTTTAGTAATTAATATTTGTTAAGACAAACTGCAGGCTTCGCCCAGTGTAAAAGAGTACAGCACCTTTTCTTTCACTTTCTTCCCAGTGATCTGTTCCAGTGCCCTGCCATAGTAATCTAGCTGGGCATGGTATTTTTCCACCAGTTCTTCTATCTTATATACTTTGTCTGTCTTGTAATCCAGTACGACCAGTCCGTCTTCTTCCTCAAAGTACACATCTATGATTCCCTGTACAAGAACAAAGTCTCCTTCTGGCTCATCTTTATATAATTCCTGCTCTGGTATCCCAAGTACAAACGGCTGTTCTTTCCACAGTTTTCCACAATCTGCACTTATTCTCATTCGTTTTCCCACAGAGCTATCAAGAAATCCCAACACATCGGCTGTCCGGACGGAATCTGCCATTTCTCGCGTCATTCGCCCTTGTTCTACAAATGTGTTTATCTCTGTCTCCAGCGTCTGCCTATCATACATTTTTTCAAAATCAAGAAGTTCCATGACGCGGTGATAAGCAGTTCCTCGCGGAGCTCCGGTCAGCGTTTCTTCTTCTGTCATAAATTTAGGAAGAAGCGGTACAACTTCCGGTTCTTCAAAAACTACTTCTCCCAAAGCATTTTCCTCATCGTCAAGTTCTGCCTGATAAGCCATTTTTTTTAGCTCAGATACTGTAAATTTCATCTTTCTGGCATGACTTTTTGGATAAGGATACTGATATGCGAACTGTTCTTCTAATGTCTGTCTTACATTTGCATCATATTCTGCTGAAGTGTCCCATCTTCGTAATATTTCTTCCTGTATTTTTCCGGATACTTCCGTCTCCACCTCATCACGGACAATCTCTTCTAGCAACACTTCTTCGAAAGTGACCGGTATCTCTTCTGGTATATATGCAAGTGCCGGTATGATCCAGTCCAGATATTGAATAGCACTACTTCTCTGTGCAAAGGTCAGCGTCTTTGCCATTTTTGTCTCTAGATTATCACAGGTTCCTGTAATAATCAGCTTTTCCTTTGCTCTTGTCAGTGCAACATAAAGCACACGAAGCTCTTCTCCTAAATTATCAAGCTTCGCTTCTTTTTGAATCACTTTTTTTACCAGACTTGGAATTTTCGTTCTTCTATCTAAATCTACCACGTCCATACCGACTCCCAGTCTGGCATGAATGATCACCTGTCCGGCAAGATCCGTCACATTGAATTTTTTACCAGTTCCTGCTACAAACACGATTGGAAACTCCAGTCCTTTACTTTTATGGATTGTCATGACACGGACTGTGTCTGACTGCTCATCCTCCAGACTTGCCTCACCATAATCCACTTCAAATTTCTGAAGTTGCTCAATATAACGCACAAAATGAAAAAGTCCTTTATAGCTGGAAGACTGAAATGCCTGCGCTTTTGTAATCAGCATTTCTACATTTGCCGCACGCTGCGCGCCTCCCGGCATTGCTGAAATAAACTGACCATACCCGGTTTGTGTCAGAATACTCCGTAGAAGTTCATGGATTGGTGTATACGGAACAATTTCGCGGAAATCATTCATTTTTCCATAGCAATGTTTGAGTTTCTCACATATTACCGTATTTTCTCCGTTTTCCAGATAATTTTCTACCGCCTGGTAAAATGGAATTTCAAAAGCTTCAGAACTTCGGATCACTGCCATTTCTTGTTCGTTCAGTCCACAAAATGCCGACATAAGAACCGCCGCCAGTGGAATATCCTGTTTCCGATTATCCAGCACTCTTAGATAATCCAAAAGCACTCCGATTTCCTGCGTCGCAAAATAGCCTTCTTTTGTACCTGAAAATGCCGGAATTCCTTCCCGATTCAGTTCCTGTACGAATATGTCAGCAATCCCTTTCACACTTCTGGTAAGAATGACAATATCGGAATATCTTGCCGGACGCAGTTTTCCTGTCTTCTTATCCAGAACCTTCTGCTCTGCAATTAGCCTGCGGATCCGGCTTGCGATCATCCGAGCTTCCATCTCCTGTTTGGAGGCTTTTATGGAACGGTCATATTTTTTCAATTCTGTATTTAATACAAGTACTTCTGTTTCACACCCCGGATTTTCAGGATATT
Organism: Dorea sp. 210702-DFI.3.125; assembly: GCF_020560945.1. Taxonomy (NCBI): domain Bacteria; kingdom Bacillati; phylum Bacillota; class Clostridia; order Lachnospirales; family Lachnospiraceae; genus Dorea; species Dorea sp. 210702-DFI.3.125. Next base: position 74,525 of record NZ_JAJCNF010000002.1, on the reverse strand, counting down.
CTGCACCTACATACAATGCCGCCTTGTCATCGTAATCAATTTCTCCAAGATTTCGCATCATAATCTGCCGAAAAATGTAATTCACACTGTCCAGTACTTCTTTTCGACTCCGGAAGTTTTTATGAAGATCAATCCTTTGTTTTGGTCCTTTTTCCAAATCATACGTGTCAAATTTTTCCATAAAAAGCTCTGGTCTGGACAGCCGGAAGCTATAAATACTCTGCTTGACATCTCCCACCATAAAAATATTATATTTTCCTTTCGAAACACCGGAAATACTGGTCAGAATTGTCTCCTGGATCAGATTACTATCTTGATATTCGTCAATCATAATCTCCCGGAACTGATCCTGATATTCCTTTGCAACCTCAGAAGGTTCAAACTCTTCTTCTGTTTTTTTTGCCAGGATCTGAAGTGCAAACTGCTCCATATCTGAAAAATCAATAACATTTTCCTGGCGCTTCTTTGCGTCAAATCTTTGCGAAAAACATTTTACCAGGCTCACCAATTCTTCCATATAAGGAAGACATATCTGCATATCTGCTGCCATTTCTTCCGGTTTCTGATAAAAATAATCTTTCTTCAGACCACTGACAATTCCCTTCACCTGCTCACGAAGATCCTTAACTGCTTCTATTTTTTCTTTCGATACAGTCTTATCTCTGCATGATGCAAACCTACTCCACTCTACATTCTGGATGCGCCCAGACAGCTCATTATAATTTTTTGCACTTAAGAGCTCTCTTATTGTCTGAGCATCCAGCTTCAAAGCCTCTTCATACACAGCCGGGCCATCTATTTCCAGACTAATTTGCGTTGCCTGTTCATTCAATAGTTTTGCTTCTTCCAGGTAGGCTTTCGCCCAGGTTACAATTTTGTTTCCATAATCACTTTTTTCCAGATCTTCTGCACAGTCGACTCTATATGCATCAACACAAGAATCAAGCCAGCCCTCTCCGTCTGGATAGCTCCGACTGTAATCGTAAGCCTTCTCAATCATTTCTTCTAGCTTTTTATCATTTCTTCTTCCACCATAGGCATTAGAAAACCGCAAGAACCGCTCTTCTTTTTGCGCGTACTTTTCTTCCAGCAGTTCATCTAATACATCATGCCGCAAAAGTTTCAGTTCTCCTTCTTCTGCAGTACGGAAACCTGGATCAATGTCAATTACATGAAAATGATCACGGATCACAGAAAGACAGAAACTGTGAATTGTTGTAATCTGCGCATTGTGGATCAAAGTCGCCTGTCTTTTCAGATGTTCATTTTCCGGATTCTCTTCTAATGCCTTTTCAATGGCACCCCGGATTCGTTCTTTCATCTCACCTGCCGCTGCTTCTGTAAATGTTACAATCAGAAGTTCGTCCACATTGACCGGGTGTTCCTCATCAGTCAGCATTGTAATAATACGCTCTACCAACACTGCTGTCTTTCCCGAACCTGCTGCTGCAGACACAAGAATATTGCGGTCCCGAAGATCAATGACCTGTTGCTGCTGTTTTGTCCATTTTACTCCCATGAGCCCGTTCCTTTCTCCTGCTCCTTTTCATGATTGTCCCGATTCATGTTCTCTTTGACTGCATCTGCTTCCATGGCTGCTATCACCTCTGACTGTGTCATCTCAAAAATATCCCGATATTTGTATCCCGGTATTTTCTGGTCAAAACCACAGATATGCCGGTATGCACAATAATCACAGCCACTCTCCTGTTTTCTCCGGTATGGAAATGCTGCAACTTCTCCACTTAATATTTTTCGATGTACCTTTAATACTTTCCCCAGGGCATGGCGCATCATCACTTCAAATTCCTGCTCCGATGCAACTTTTGAATTTTTTGACAGACTACCATTTTTATTATATTTCACAGGAATGACAGCAGATTCTCCGACCTGACAATGATCCAGATGCTCCAGTGTCTCATCTTTCAAATTCATCACGCCATCCACTTTCAGCTCTTTTAGTACTTTCTGCCAGATTTCTTCTTCCTCTCCAACCACTTTCTTCTCCACAAGAGGATCATTTAAACGGTAATAAAAGACACCTGCCGGAATTACCTCACTGTCCGGGTAATGTTTTTGAGTCATTTTTACTGCTGCGTCCATATAGACCATAAGCTGAAGCTGGAGCCCGTGATATAAAGCCACCACATCAAAGGCCTTGCTCCCGGTCTTATAATCCAGAACCTTGACATAGACCTTGTCTTTGTCTTTGCACAGATCCACACGGTCAATCTTACCATTCTCAAAACGCATTTCATAAGCCACCGGCACAAAATCTCCTGCTTCCAGCTGCTTTGTAAGCGCCCATATAGTTCTCGTCAGAAGACGCTTCATGCGCTCAATCATATACTCATTGCGCGCCGAACTGTAAAGCACCGAATTTCCATAGTCGGAAATGGCATGTTCCACACTATCGTCAATGTATTCCTGTCTTTTTTCTTCCTCGATCTCTGTCCAGGACAAATGCTCTTCTTTTAGCTTTCTGGAATAATACTCCAGGGCACTGTGGCACACATTTCCCAGATCCAGCGGTTGGAATTCGTATGTCTGACGCTCCCGAAGGCGCAGTCCATAAGTAAGAAAATGAGCAAATGCACAGGCTGAAAACCGTTCAATTCTCGTGATACTGTCCTGAAAATGTTCTCCATAAAGCTGCTTAGCCACCTCTTTTGTCAGTCCATCTGCCGGCCGGGTATAAAATCCTGATTTCATAAGTTCTTCTACACGATACTGCCACTGTGGCTGTCTCTTGTACCAGGAATATAATTCCTGCCATTCCTGATCCATAGCATTCCCGTCCTGAAATCCTCTGATAACTTTTTGCATACCAAGCTTTGGGGTCCACTCCTGGGCAGAAAATGCCTGTTTTTCTTCGTCTTCTATTTCCAGACCCGAAAATAATCTCTGCATCTCCTGGATCAGATATGATGGGCGGATACTTTTTCCGTCCGCGGAAACCTTGCTGTAATAAATATCCAATGTCTCAGAAGGTTTTGTCAGATTCATGTAAAGATAAAATTTCTGCTCGTACGCTTTCTCTTTACCTCCCGGTGACAGATGGATCTTTCCTGTTGCAAACTTATCCCTGTCGCGCTCTGTAAGAAGACCACTCCTTATTAATGCTCCCGGAAGAAATGTATCATTTGCCCCGACAAAAATAAGTGCTTTAATATCTTTTAATCTTGTACGTTGCATGTCTCCAACAACGACCTGATCAATTCCAGGTGGAATCACTCCGACTCTTGCTTCTTCAAGACCCGCGTCTAAAAGCTTCAGATATTCATCCATGGTCACATTCTCATCACCAAGAAGTTCTACGAATTTATCAAATAGTTCAATCAAAATACGATAAACCTGACTGTATTCCTTGGCAAGCGCAAGTTCTCCTGCCTCTTGAAATGCTTCAGACTGACGCTGCAATTTTAACTGAAGTTCTTCTCTCACCATAAACTCATAAAGCGCCATCGTCACATCTTTGACTGTCTTGCTCCTTTGTCTTAATACATACACAAGCGTGTCCACCTTTTCCACAAGACGAACCCGGTTATGATTCAGAATTTCCAGATTTTCTTCTTCCAGATATTTCGGGCGGCGGATCCAGCTCTCCTGCCATTTCTTATATCCACGGATTCCAAGCGCAATTACGTAATTTTCCAGTTCATCGACTTCACCATAAGTAAAACCACTAAGATTTGTTCTTAAGAAACGAAATACACTCTCATAACTGAAATTATCCTTCACCATATTCAGAAGACTCCGGATATATTCTACAAAAGAATTCAAAAGAATACTCCGCTTATGATCCATAAACACCGGAATTTCGTAGAGGTCAAATGCCTGTCCCAGGTCATCACCATACACCTCCATATTGCTTACAATAACTCCGATATCCCGGTAACGATATCCTTTTGTCCGAACCAAGTTCCGAACTCTTCCTGCAGCTTTCATCGCTTCTTCTCTTGGATTTCTGGCCACATGTATCCGGACTGCTCCCTGTTTTTCCTTATAACATTCTTTGCTATAGCGGAATATATTTCTCTCCAGAAACTCCATAGCCGAATTGTCACAGAATCGATAGAGTGGACGTTCGTACAGACACAATGGGTCTTCCACACTCACTTTTCTCTCTGCCGCAATCTGTATTAACGATGCCACGGTATGCTTGCCGAGTGCAAATAACTGATATGGGTGCTTATAAACGTACGGATTTTCCCGATCATCCATCGTTACAGTTACGATCACTTCCCGGCATACTTCAAGAAGTTCTCCAAGCAGCCGGTTCTGTACTGGTGTAAATCCTGTGAATCCGTCCAGAACAATCGTACTTTCTTTTAAAATATCCGAACCTTTCACTACACGGCAAAGTGCATCCAGGAGTTCTTCTTTCGTAATAAATCTATCTTCCAGATATTTCTTAAAACCAATATACAGAACTTCCAGATCCTGAAGTTTATAATAAAGCCTTGAATTCTCCCCTGCTGCTGTTTTCATCTGCCTCAGTTCCTCTTCCCCAATATCGTACTGATCAAATTCTGAAAGCACTGATTTGACTTCGCTGATATAGCCAAGCTTTTTCATATTTCCCTTTAAGACTTTTAAATCCTTTTCATAATCACCGGCAATCTTTCGCAGAATCAGATTCTTTCCCTCATCATCCAACACCGGAAGGGCCTGCCCACCGGTCTCCTCAAAGATGCGGTAAGCAAGCCTCACAAAACTAAGTACGTCGATATTCATAATTCCATGATTCGGATGTTGCATGACAAGATCCTTCTGCGTCTGCATCGTAAACTGCTCCGGTACAAGGACAATATACTGACGATCCGGGAACTTTACAGATTCCCGGATCACATAATCATATAATTGATAAGATTTTCCTGAGCCAGACGGCCCAAATACGAATTTTAAAGACATATCTCTCCTTCTTACAGGCTCCTTAAATTCTCCGTAAATTCACTGCTGAGCGTAATCTTTGCCACGTAGAATACATCTCCTGTCATAAAGACCGTTCCGTCATCTTCTACTTCCACCTGAAGATCTCCTCCCGGCATATGTACGATTACTTTGTTATTCGTCATACCAAGCTTATGTGCCACGGCCGCGGCTGCACATGCACCTGTTCCAGATGCCAGAGTATAGCCTGCACCACGTTCATAAATCTCAATAGCGATATTCTCTTTGTCGATGACTTTCATAATCTGTGTATTGATTCTGTGCGGAAAATACTTCGCACACTCGGAGTAATCACCAATCTTGCATACAATATTCTTAGAGATTTCTCTCATCGGAATCACGCAGTGCGGATTACCGACACTTACACAAGTAACCGGATACAATGTCCTTCCGAATACCATATCTTCATTGATAACTTCTCTCTTCTCTCCTGTCACCGGAATTTCATCACTCCAGAAAGAAATCTTTCCCATAGAAACGCGGAGTCTGCTTCCGTCTTCATTTAAAAATGTAACTGCTGCCTCCCCATATCTGGTATATAATTTGAAATTCTTCTTTTGGATATAGCCTGCATCTTTTAAATATTTTGCAAAAATACGGACACCATTTCCACTTGTTTCAGATTCACTTCCATCCGGATTCCATACTTTGACATGCATGCCGTCTTCTTTTATAACCGGACCCTCCAGGACTCCATCTGCTCCAAGTCCTGCATTACGGTCACAAATCATCTTAACATTTCCCGGTGTCAGTTCCAGTTCATTTTTATTTGGATCAAATACTACATAATCGTTGCTTAATCCATGATAACGCTCTAATACCACTTTCATAACATACCTCCGTTTTAAATCTTCAGACAATTTTCACTATTCTTATCATAACAGGCATCAATTTCTTTTTCAATGTATATAATGATTTTTCTGTCGTTTAAATGTATGAAAAAATAATATACTATAAAACATAATAAAAATTACCTGTTGACAACAATTTGCGGATAAATATCAGCAGGTACATATGCCGTAACCTGGATACCTTCTTCTGTATAATTCTCTTCCAGTAATTCTCCATATTTTCGAATAAGCTGGATCTTCCCGGCTTCACTGTACGGATATACTTCCTCTATATAAACCTTCTGCTGGCGAAGAAGCGCTTCAATCGTCTCCAGCAGATCCCCGAGTCCTGCTTTAGTCTTTGCAGATATTGAAACCGTATAGTCTGCCTTAAAATCTCGAATAACTGGTATTCCTTCCAGTCGGTCCTGTTTATTAAATACGGTAATAATCGGTTTATCTTGGACTTTTAATCCCTGAAGTGTCTCATAAACAGTAAACATCTGCTCATCCGCCTGAGGATTCGAGACATCAACCACATGCAGAATCATATCTGCATACTTTGCTTCCTCCAGTGTACTTTTGAATGCATCGATCAGATGATGTGGCAGCTTCCGGATAAAACCTACGGTATCTGTCAGAAGTATCTCCTGACCGCTTGGAAGCTTCAGACTTCTTGTCGTCGGGTCCAGTGTTGCAAACAACTTATCTTCCGCCAGAATATCTGCACCAGTCAAAGCGTTGAGAAGTGTTGACTTTCCGGCATTCGTATATCCCACGATTGCTGCGACCGGAATCCGGCTCTTTGCTCTTTTTTCTCTTGTCACTTCACGGTGTTGCTTTACACTCTTTAGCTCCCGATTCAGAAGTGCGATCCGATTTTTAATAAGACGTCTGTCCATCTCCAGCTTCTTTTCTCCCGGACCTCTCGTACCGATACCACCGCCAAGCCTTGACATGGCAGTTCCAAATCCGGCAAGTCTCGTCTGTCGGTACTTAAGCTGCGCCAGCTCAACCTGAATCTTTCCTTCACTGGTAGATGCTCTTGCAGCAAATATATCCAAAATAACCAGAGTCCGATCCATAACCTTTGCATCTAGTTCATCCTGGAGATTCTTCATCTGTGCCGGCGACAATTCATCATCACAGATAATTCCTGTTGCATCCAACTCCCACAAAAGGCTTTTGATCTCATCAATCTTTCCCTTTCCGACATAAGTTCCCGGGTGTACCTGATCCCGGCTCTGCACAACTTTTCCTACTGTAACAGCACCGGCTGTCTTCGCAAGCTCACTTAGTTCTTCCAGTGAAGCATCAATATCCTCCTGCCCCGGAAGACATACCCCTACCAATATAACACGTTCTGTCTCTTTCTTTAATTCTATCATTTAAACTTCCCTTATCTGGTTTTTAAAAATTCTGCTTCTTTAGCAGCTTTCTCGTCATCTGGATATGCAGTCACATAATCTTCCAGTTTTGCCTTTGCATTGTCCCAGTCTTCCAGTTTTTCATAGCAGACTATTACATTAAACTGAATTTCCTGCTTCATATCGTCAGAACAATCTGAATGATCCAATGCTTTTTCATAATAAGAAATAGCATCTTCATAGTTTTCTGTCTGCATCTTACACACTGCCATCATATTACAGATTGTTCCTGTCTCCTTCGTTCCGGCTGAAACTGCATTTTCAAATGCAGCAAGCGCATCTTTGTATTTTTCCTGTTCATAATATGCAATTCCCAGTCCACGATAGGAATCGGCCACATTTTTCTTATCCTCTACTGCTTTCTGGAAATTCTCCTGTGCTGCTGCATAATCTTTATTTTCCAGACTTTCCACACCCTTTTTATATACATTCTGACCACAGCCTGCAAGCATCATGCACACCAGTATCAGTGGTATAATTCTTTTATAGCATTTCATAATTGTTGTCTTTTTTCCTCCTGTCTAAGCAGTATATCCTGCAACTCCTGCTGAATTAATCACTGCCAGTATCACCACGACCATCTCTACTAAAATTGCTTCCCACATACCAAAGTATCCAATAACTGCCATAAACAACACAAGTATCTTTATAAATACTGCAAATGTAATATTCTGTGAAACACTGCGCAGTGTCTCTTTTGCAATTTTCATCAAAGCTACTATTCCATGAAGGTCATCCTTTACAAGAATCACATCTGCTGCCTCAATTGCCGCTTCTGACCCGAGATTTCCCATGGCAATTCCTATATCTGCTCTCGCCAGCATCGGAGCATCGTTAATTCCATCACCGACACAGACCAGCTTCTCTGCCTCTCCCTGAATAGACATGAAATCTTCTAACTGTTCCAGTTTATCCTGCGGAAGTAAGTCCGTATAAACATAGTCCATATGAAGTTCGCGTCCAACCGCCTGTCCCGTCTTTTCTGTGTCTCCCGTCAGCATCACCAAAATTGCCCGATACTTTTCCTTCAGCCATGTAAACGTCGCTTTCGCCTCTTCTTTCACCTGATCCTGAACGAGTACATATCCTGCATACTCTCTGCCCACACATACGTAGACGACTGTTCCCGGTTCATTAATTTCATCTACCAGCAGCTTTTTTGCATCCATCATACGACGGCTTCCAACATGCACTCTCTGACCTTCATAGGTCGCACTGATTCCAAATCCAGGCTTTTCTTTTACACTTCTGACACTGTCAGTATCCAGCTCTTTTCCATATGCATCTGCCAGTGATTTTGCCAGCGGGTGATTGGAATAACTCTCCACATGAGCGACCAGCTTTAAAAGTTCTTCTTCTGTCATACCCACTGCTTTTATTCTTGCCACCCGGAACTCTCCTTGTGTCAAAGTTCCTGTTTTATCAAAGATAAATGTATCTGCTTTCACCAGACTTTCCAGAAAATTACCACCTTTGACCACGATTCCCTGTCTGGCTGCTGAAGCAATTCCACCTAAAAATGCAAGTGGTGCTGCCACTGCAAGCGCACATGGACATGCCACGATTATAAAAATAAGTCCTTTATATATCCATGTCTCCCAGTTTCCATAAGAAAATGTAGACGGCGGAATAACCATGATCAACACAGACAGCAATACCATGATCGGTGCATATACTTTGGAAAATCTCGTCACAAATGCTTCTTTTTGGGATTTACGGTTCTGCGCCTCCTCCACAGTTTCCATAATTCTTGAGACGATTGAATCCTTGTAAATTCTTGTCACTCGCGCTTCCAGCACACCGCTTTGATTAATGCAGCCACTGTAAATCTTATCCCCTTTATACACTTCCACCGGCATTGCCTCTCCTGTAATTGCCTTTGTATCTATAGTTGAGCTTCCAGACAGAACAACCGCATCGACTGGAATTCGTTCTCCTGGTTTGATCACAATAATATGACTCATCTTTAATTCCGAAGGATCTACCTGTACTTCCTGCCCTTTTACTTTACGAATAGCATATGTCGGTCTCAGATCGATCATCTTTGCAATAGATCTCTTTGTCCGGTCTGTTGCAATCTGTTCCGCAAGCATTCCAAGTTCAAACATAAGCATAACTATCACAGCTTCCATATATTTCCCTATGCCAAATGCTCCGATTGTTGCAAAGATAACTAATATATATTCTACCGGGAATCTCTTTTCCATAATCTCTTCACTCAGTTTCTGAAATGCCCCATATCCTATCAGTAAATAGGTTCCCAGAAATATTGCGAATTTTTCTTGATCGGACAGCATAAATCGGGCTGCCCCCCAGACAGCACCTGCATATACGATTATTCCCAATCCATAGACTATACATTTTCTCTTTAACTGCTTTTTCATAACTCTATTCCCACATTCTCTTTCTTATTTTGAGACTTGCATCTTTGCTTCGCCCAGATGCAGGAAAACGCTTTGGTCAGTCATCTTAACATATCTTTTTATTCCGTAATATGCTCCATGCCCTGACTGATAATAGACTGGATATGTCCATCTGCAAGCGAATAATAAACAGTCTTCCCGTCTCTTCGGTTCTTCACAAGTTTCATCTGCTTTAACATACGAAGCTGATGGGAGACTGCTGACTGTGTAACTCCCAGTATCTCCGCCAGATCACACACACACATCTCTGATTTTTGCAATACATACAGAATTTTCACCCTTGTTCCATCTGCAAATGCTTTATAAAAATCAGCCAGACTATTAAGCAGTTCTTCATCCGGCATCTGCTCCAAAGCCAGTTTTACGTTCTCATTATGAATACATGTCACATCGCAGCATTCAACTTCTGTCTTTCCCATATATTTCATCCTTTCAAACTACAGACTATCATGACCCGACTGTCATGTTTTTTGTAAGGCTTAAATCTTAAAAATTACAATTTTCAAAGCCAGACTATGCCTGTACAAATGCCTGTTTATATTAATTATGCCAAATGGAGAAAACTATTTCAACCATTTGGCATAATTTAACACTTTTGTAATGTTATGTTATCGTTATTTTGTTTTCACATGCATTGCGCGGATGGAATTCAATACACATAGCATTGCTACACCTGTATCGGCAAACACTGCAAGCCACATATTCGCAAATCCAAGAAAACCAAGAATCATAACAATTGCTTTGATCACCAGCGCAAATACTACATTCTGAATTGCAATACTTCCTGTCTTCTTCGCAATCGCGATAGACTGTGGGATTGCTTCTACTGAAGAATTCATAAATACCACATCGGCCGCCTCTATTGCGGCATCTGCTCCGCTTCCCATTGCTGCTCCCACATCTGCACCAGCCAGTACCGGTGCATCATTAATTCCGTCTCCAACGAACATGACAGCACCGTGATTCTTACGAACGTTCTTTAGATGCTCCAGTTTTTCCTGTGGAAGAAGTTGTGCATAAACTTCATCAATTCCTGTCTCTTTTGCAACTGCCTGCGCGCTGTTCTTCTCATCACCAGTTAACATAACTGTTGCAATTCCAAGAGCTTTCATCTTACTTACAGAAGCAGCCGCATCAGTCTTAATTTCATCTGCTACAATTACAAATCCTTCTAACACACCATCGACTGCCAGTAAGACTTCTGAGCCATAACCGCCTTTTTCGTATCCTGTCGTATCTACCTGAAACATTTCCATCAGTGTATAATTTCCAAGGAGAACGATTCCTTCCGGGAATGTTGCACGGATACCTTTACCGGAAATCTCTTCCACTTCTTTCGGTCTTGTAAGCGTCAGATTCTGTCTTCTTGCTTCCTGAACAATGCTGACCGCAATTGGGTGTGTTGAACCAAGCTCACAGTCCGCCGCCATAGTCAGCACCTGTTTTTCTGTCAGTTTTCTTGTTGCCGTGACTTTCTGTACAGCAAAATTCCCCTTTGTGATGGTTCCTGTCTTATCCATAATGACTGCTTTAACATCTTTCAATGCCTCCATAGCCAAACCGCCTTTAAAGAGGATTCCTCTCTTAGATCCTGCTCCAATTCCCGAGAAAAAAGCCAATGGTACACTCAATACAAGTGCACACGGACAACTGATTACAAGAAATGTAATCGCTGTGTAAATCCAGTGGTTCCAGTCTCCCGTTACAATGGAAGGGATAATTGCAGTAAGAACTGCTGCCACCACAACAACTGGCGTATAAACTCTCGCAAATCTTGTGATAAAACGATCGATCTTCGGCTTACTTGCCGCTGCATTTTCCACCGAATCAAGAATCTTTGTGACCATGGATTCGCTCAGTGGTTTTGTAACCTCAGCCTTTAATACACCTTGTTCATTGATACAACCAGAAATCAGTTCGTCTCCCGGAACAACTCTTACCGGTACCGGCTCTCCTGTGACCGGTGAAGTGTCTACCCGGCTCTCACCCTCGATAACCTTTGCATCCAGTGGAATTCTGTCACCAGGACGGATCATAATAATATCTTTTACCCTTGCATCCTGTGATGGAATTTCTTTTACTTCGGAACCAACGACAAGATTAACAACTTCCGGGCGCATATCTACGGCATCCATAATCTGTCCACGGCTCTTTTCCACGGCAATATCTTCGAACAACTCTCCGATACGGTAGAACAGCATAACTCCGACTGCCTCTGCAAAATCACCAATCACAAACGCGGCAATTGTCGCAACTGCCATCAGAAAGTTTTCATCAAACAAATGTCCTCCCGCCATATTCTTCAGCGCTTTCATTACAATCTCAAGTCCAAGAAGTAAGTACGCAATAATGAAAATACATGCACTGATCATCGGATTCGGAAGTGTTTTTTCTGCAATAATACCTGCGGCAAAAAGAATCGCTCCAGCTCCGACAAGTACTATATCCTTTTTATTCTCTTCAAACGGGTTCTTCTTCTCTCTTTTGATCGGCTGATCATCCGGCATTGCAACAACCTGTACTTCTGACTCGATAGAGGAACAGATTTCCTGAATCTTGGAAAGGAGATGCTCCTGATGATCTGATGCGACAACTAGTTTTTTTGTTGCATAAGTCAATGTTGCACCTTCAACTTCCGGTAACGCCTGAATCTTTCTCTCCATCTTAGCTGCACAGTTCGCACATCCAAGATTTTCCAAAATGTATGTCTTCTGCGCTACACCTGCCGGCATAACACAAGGCTCATGCTCCACTGCTTCATGATGATGTTCATGATCTTCATCATGGTGGTGATGATGTCCACAGCCACAGCCGCATTCACACTCCTCATCATGGTGATGGTGATGGTGCTCCTGCTCCTGCTTATGGTCATGATGGTGTTCATGCTCTTCGTCATGGTGGTGATGATGTCCACAACCACATTCTTCCTCATGGTGATGATGATGCTCATGAGCTTCATGTTCATGATGGTGATGTTCACAGCCGCAACCACATTCACACTCTTCCTCATGGTGATGGTGCTCGTGTAATTCTTTCTCCATATCTTTCATATATTTTATCCTCCTGCACGTTGCATTAACAATTGAGCATTTGTTCATATGTTTGTTTTAAATATATTCCTGATATGTCTGTTTGTCAATAGTCTTCCTTTATTTTCTCTTAATTATTACTAATCAATCTGCCAGTCGATTGGTTCCACACCGCCTGCTTCCAGGAATTTATTCGTCTTGCTAAATGGTTTACTTCCAAAGAAACCACGGTAAGCGGAAAGCGGACTTGGATGTGGTGCTTTCAGAATCAGATGGTTCGGATTATTCAACATGCTGGCTTTTCTCTGTGCCGGAGCTCCCCAAAGAATAAATACAATCGGACGATTCTGGCTATTAAGTGCCATAATTGCTGCATCCGTGAACTCCTCCCAGCCAATGCCTCTGTGTGAATTCGCCTGATGTGCCCGTACAGTCAATACTGTGTTGAGCATCAGAACACCTTGCTCTGCCCATTTTGTCAGGCAGCCATGATTCGGGATGGTACAGCCCAGATCATCGTGAAGTTCTTTATAGATATTTACCAGTGATGGTGGAATATCCACACCTTTCTTTACAGAAAAACAGAGTCCATGAGCCTGTCCTACATTATGATATGGATCCTGTCCAAGAATCACAACCTTTACTTTATGTAATGGTGTCAAATGAAAGGCATTGAAAATGTCATCCGCCGGTGGAAATATCTGTCTTGTTCGATATTCTTCATTTACTGTCTCAAATAGTTTTTTATAATACGGCTTTTTAAATTCCCCCTGCAAAGCCTCAAGCCAGTCATTATTAATTGCTGCCATTTTCTTTTCTCCTTTTTACTTTCTAGATAGAGATATAGGTAATTGCAACTTTAAGTTACAATTACCCATACCTTTTATCTGTTATAATCGCACAGAAACACCTCTGCCACGAAGATATTCTTTTACTTCCTTAATCTCTAATTCTTTATAATGGAACAGAGATGCTGCCAATGCTGCATCTGCCTTTCCGTCTGTCAGCACATCGTAAAAATGTTCCAGATTGCCTGCACCGCCGGAGGCTATGACCGGAATATTAACTGCTTCTGCAACTGCACGAGTCAGTTCCAGATCATACCCTGCCTTTGTTCCGTCACAATCCATACTTGTCAAGAGTATCTCTCCTGCTCCCAGTTTTTCCACCTTATGAGCCCACTCCAGTGCATCAATTCCTACATCAATTCTTCCACCATGTTTGTAAATGTTCCAACCACTGCCATCTGCACGTTTCTTTGCATCGATTGCTACAACCACACATTGGCTTCCAAACTTGTCTGCCGCATCCGAAATCAGATTCGGAGTATCAATGGCTGATGAATTAATCGAGATCTTGTCTGCTCCTTCTCGCAACAGTGCCCGAAAATCGTCTACCGTACGGATTCCTCCACCAACAGTAAATGGAATAAATACTGTCTCAGCTACTTTTCTGACCATATCTACAACTGTGTTTCTTCGATCGGATGAAGCTGTAATATCCAAAAAAACAAGTTCATCCGCTCCTGCTTTATCATAAGCCTTAGCAATTTCCACTGGATCTCCAGCATCCTTCAAATCTACAAAGTTCACACCTTTTACAACTCGTCCGTTATTTACATCCAGGCATGGGATGATTCTCTTTGTATGCATATACCGTTCCTCCTGTCTATAACTCAACAAAATTCTTCAAAATCTGTATTCCAACATCACTGCTCTTTTCCGGATGGAACTGGCATGCAAATACATTTCCACTTTCTACAGATGCATGGATCAATGTGCTGTATTCTGTTGTGGCTGTTACAATACTCTCATCTTCTGACTTCAGATAATAAGAATGTACAAAATATACATAAGAATCTTCCGGTATTCCACGGAATAATCTGCCTTCATTCGGATACTTCAGAGAATTCCAGCCCATATGAGGAATCTTAAGTCCCGGCTGATCCGGAATCCGAAGAATCTCTCCTTTTAAAATACCAAGTCCTTCTACTCCCGGTGTCTCGTCACTTCGTTCAAATAAAAGCTGAAGTCCCAGACAAATTCCAAGAAATGGAGTCCCTTTTTCCACGACTTCATGAATCACTTCTTCCAGATTATATTGTCTGATCTTGCTCATAGCATCTCCAAATGCTCCGACTCCCGGAAGGATTACTTTGTCTGCCTTTAAAATCGACTCTCTGTCTCTTGTTACAACAACTTCCTGTCCTAAAAGGTGCATGGCCTTTTCCACGCTCTTTATATTCCCTGCATCGTAATCAATAATTGCTATCATGTGCTCGTGTCCCTTTCTTCTCATTCCTTTATGCCTGTTAACGCACATCTTTCTCTTTTGTTATGGTTTCTTCTATCGTACATCAAGTGTGAACCAGAATTCAACACCATTATCGTAATTTTTCACACCATATTGCTGATGCATGGATTCCATAATAGCTTTTACGATAGAAAGTCCGATTCCATTGCCTCCATACTCGCGTGTATGAGCCTTGTCCACTTTGAAAAATTTATCCCAGATACGCGGAACATCTTCCTCCGGTATTGGCTTTCCGGTATTAAATACAGTCACTTTTGCAAGTCCGTCTTCCCGCAAAATCTTCACTTCAATAATCTTTTCTTCATTGACATGATTATAGGCATTACTTACATAATTGCGCACGACCTGTTCAATCTTAAACTCATCCCCCCAGACGTAAACTGGATTTTCTTCCCTGAAAATAAGTTTAACATCCTTTTGTTGTGACAGAATGTCCATACTCTGAAGTACTCCGCCAATCAGCTCTGTCAGATTAAAACGCTCAAATTCTACTTTATCATTCCCGAACTCCAACTGATTCAGTGTCATCAGATTCTTGACCATCCGATTCATCTTACCTGCTTCGTCCATAATAACATCACAATAGAAGTCACGGCTCTCCGGGTCATCATTAACTCCTTCTTTCAGTCCTTCTGCATATCCCTGGATCAGAGCAATCGGAGTTTTCAACTCGTGAGATACATTTCCCATAAACTCCGTACGCATCTGCTCCATCTTCTCTTTCTGCTCAATATCCTGCTGCAGACTGTTATTTGCCTGCTTCAATTCAGAAATTGCCTTTTCCAGCTTCTGCGACATACGATTAAAGTTATCACCCAGTTCACCAATCTCATTTTTACCACCGCTTGTATACTTCGCCTCAAAATCCAGATTTGCCATACGGTCAGACAGCTCTGCCAGTTCCTGGATCGGCTTTGTAATCCTTCTGGAGAAATACCATACAAGTCCCATGCAGATGATCAGTGTTCCCATGCCTACATATATTAGGAAACGATTGGATAATGCAACACTTTCACGGATACTTTCTACAGGACTTCGAATGAGGAAATTCACATTATCGTCAAGTTGTCCCCACATCTCAATATATTCGCTCTGATTCCATGGATCCTGACTTCTCATCAACTGGTAATTGTCTGTGCTATCCAGCACCTTCCCACCTTTTTGTGCCTGGTTCAGAAGATATCCCGCTAACTGCTGCTTGAGCATATTCGTATCGTGCACATTTGTAATCAGTTTTTCATTATCCATATCCAATACAATATAGGAAATGTTGCTCTTCTCACAAAGGACATGTAATTCATCTTGTACTTCATCATTACTGATCGTCCCCTTTTTCACAGCATTCTGTAGTTCTTCATATACATGAATGAACTGCATTTCCTTGTCTCTGATATAATACGGCTCTAAGAACTTTACATTAACAACAAGCAAAATAGCAAGCAGACAGATGACCATGCCTGCAAAAACTGCGATCATCTGCCTCTTAATAGAATGCTTTCTTTTTTCTTTTTGTTTAAAATGCTTCATCTTAATTTACCTCGAATTTGTAGCCCATTCCCCAGATTGTCTTAATGTATTCACCCTTTTCTCCAAGCTTGCTGCGAAGCTTCTTAACATGAGTGTCGATAGTTCTTGCATCTCCAAAATAATCATAATTCCATACATTATTCAATATCTTCTCCCTGGAAAGTGCAATTCCCTGATTCTCAAGGAAATAAGACAATAATTCAAATTCTTTATAACTAAGTTCCACATCTTTTCCGTCTACCTGCACCTGATGAGCTGCCTTATCTACAACAATACCGCCTGCTTCCACATGCTCATCTGCATCCAACACATTCGAACGTCTCAGAAGTGCATTCACTCTCGCAACAAGAATCTTCGGACTAAATGGCTTAGAAATGTATTCGTCCACGCCAAGATTAAATCCCTGAAGTTCATCCCGCTCATCGCCGCGTGCCGTCAGCATAATAATCGGTACTTTAGAAGACTGACGGATCTCACGGCAAGTCTGCCAGCCGTCCATCTTCGGCATCATGACATCTAATATGATCAGCGCAATATCTTTCTCTGCGTAAAACGCCTCCATAGCCTCAAGACCGTCTCCTGCCTCCAGCACCTGATATCCTTCTCTTCCAAGAAAATCCTTCACAAGCTTACGCATTCTGCTCTCATCATCTACAACTAATATCTTGATCTTTTCCATATCATAAACCTCCCTGTACGAACTGTACATTCTGATTTTTTATTTCTTACGCTTAGACGCGAATAGCACATATTTCCCGTCATATTTTATAGTATAACAGGAAAATATGTGCTATGTGTGAAAATTTTTTTCTACATATCTGTCCTCTTCCAAACTGTATCCAGAAATCCCGGCTGATCTCTATCCCACGCCGCCATCTCAGAATCCAGATGCTTAATAATCTCCTCTCTGTCCTGTGGCAGGACTCCGCTGATCGTAATCAGATTATATGGGTGACTTCCGAAGAAAATGCAGTCATTTATCTTTAATGCACGAAGCAGCATTTTTTCTTCCTCTACCAGTTCACGCTCTGTAAGCTGTACATACTCTCCTTTATCGCAAAGCTCTTCCAGCTCACTTCCGCGTAAAACCGCTGTTGAAAGAGGAGATACACGGTATGGCGGATACTTGTTCAGAAGAGCCGCCGTGGCTTCTACACTTTCTTTGCTATGCCCTTTTCCACCAATTCCAAGCATTAAAAGCGCTGAATACTTCATTCCTGCCTCTTTCAGCTTTCCGATATTTTCATAAGCTTCTTCGACCGTAAAGCCCTTATTGATCAGTTTTACCGCCGGGGCATATGCCGTCTCAAGTCCTACATACAGCTCATCATATCCGACACTTTTCAGAAGCTTCAAATCTTCCAGTGATTTTGCTTTCAGATTCTGAATAGAAGCATAGCAGGTAAGTACCTCTACTTCCGGCAGATACTGATGAACCAACTCTGCAATTTTTACAAGTCTGTCGGTCCCAAGTACAAAGGGATCTCCGTTCGTCAGATAGATTCTCGTAATCTTCTCGCCTCTGTCATAAAGTTCTTTTAAATCCATCTCCACATCTTCAAGCGGCGCAACACGAAACGGTGTCTTCCGGTACATGGTACAAAAAGAACATTTATTATGAGAACAGCCTATTGTAACCTCCAGTCTCTGTACACTGGCTTCTGATGGCGGTCTGTATATCTGTCCTGTCTGGTGCATAGTTTTCACACTCCTTATTCTCATTTATGGCACTGAGACATTTCCTACAATAACGTCCGCAAAACGTCATATACTTTTTTCCTTTAAATTCAGTTCTATTATAATTTTCTTCATTACCAAAAACAAGCCGGACTTCTTATATGATTCCTTCATACAAAAAGTTCGACTTGTTTTTTTAGTGGACCTGGCGGGAGTTGAACCCGCGTCCGAAAGCCCATCCACCAGAGCTTCTCCCATCACAGTCATTACTTTGACATTCCCTCCATCAGTCACCTAATGACGGGTTACTGATCTTAGTAGCTTCATAAAATCTTCCATTCCCTCAAAGCTTTGAGAACGAAGTGCTCCGTCTGTTTGAAGCCGGTTACTTAAGCAACGGATGACCTAAGGCCGACTGCTGCCGCAATTAGGCAGCGTACGCTAAATTTTCGTCTGCGTTTAATTTTAAAGTGGAACTTTTATCGTAGTGTCCCGCTACGGATGGCTTCTCCAACTTCCAGACCCCCGTCGAAACCAGTACAAGCCCTGAATTACTTCTAAAAATGACGATTGTCATCAATCCAGTTTGCTGGCCGGCAGACGTTTGTATACATACACTAACACTAATACTTCAAAATATCAAGTCCTATCTATTATATTTTTTCATATTTTTTATCATTTCAGTATTATCTAACAACAATTCTGTTTTTCGAATCAATATTTTCTCTTTTTCTGACAAATCGTATTTATACCTGGTCAGGACAATTTTACTCTTCATCCTCGTCTTCAAGTCCCAGAATCTCTGACAGAACCTGTATGATGATCTCATTTGTACAGGATTTTACATATCCCATCATATGAAGAGAAATCTCATCCTGCTTCTGCCCCTCTGTCAGTTCTGTATTCTTCTTCGTATCCTGAATCAGCTTCACCAGTTGAGGTGTCAGCTCCTCATAAATCTCAACCGTTGTATCTGTCACTAATTTTCTCAAGTCTTCTTTTTTTACAGGTACCATATATTATCCACCTTTTCTACATCTTTTACAATTCTTATCTACATTTATTGCACATTTTCTTTCATCTTAGCCCAAATTGCGGATTTTAAAGTCACGGCTTGCTTCTCTCTGCTGGTCTTTTTTGGCAATATCCTGTCTCTTGTCATACAGTTTCTTACCTTTTGCCAGACCAATCTCCACTTTTACAAGGCTTCCCTTAAAATATACCTTTAATGGTACGATTGCCATTCCTTTTTCTTTTGTCTTGCCGATCAGTTTATTGATCTCCGTTTTGTGCAGCATCAGTTTCTTCACACGAAGAGGATCTTTATTAAAGATATTTCCTTTTTCATATGGACTGATATGCATACCATAGATAAATACTTCCCCATTTTCAATGCGGATAAAAGACTCCTTGATGCTGCATTTTCCCATACGAAGTGACTTCACTTCGGTTCCATGAAGCACAATCCCGGCCTCGTAAGTATCCAGTATAAAATAATCATGATATGCCTTTTTGTTATTAGCAATCATCTTACCATTCGTCTTCGCCATTTTCTTCGTCCCTCTCCTTCGCAATTACAAAATCAATGGTACGCATCAACCGGTCTGTATCAGCAACTCTCACACGAACTTCCTGTCCAAGCTTGTAGACTTTTCCGGTGCGTTCGCCCACCATCTCATAACGGCTTTCATCGTAATTATAATGATCATCACGCATATTGGCAACATGAATCAGACCCTCGATCGTATTCGGAAGTTCCACATACATGCCCCATTTCGTCACACTGGAGATTACGCCTGTGTAAACATTTCCAATACGGTCTGACATATATTCTACTTTCTTAAGCTTCACAGTCTCGCGTTCCGCCTCGTCAGCGCGCCGCTCTGTCTCACTGGCATGCTTCGTCACTTCTTCCAATATCTTGCGATAATGTTCCATGCGTTCACCATTCATACGTCCCCGCAGGTTATCTTTGATGATCCGATGAATCTGAAGATCCGGGTAACGACGAATCGGTGATGTAAAATGTGTATAATAATTCGCTGCCAATCCAAAATGTCCGGAGTTCTCCGGCGTATATCTGGCTTGTTTCATAGAACGCAGTGCAAGTCGGCTGATTAATGCTTCCTGCGGTGTTCCTTCTACTTTTCCAAGTAATTTCTGAATCTCTTTCGGACGCACTTCATTGGCCCCGATATGCATAGAGAATCCAAAATTATTAATAAATGTTGCCAGCGCCCGGATTTTTTCATCATCTGGAGCCTCATGTACTCTGTATACAAAAGGCATCTCCTGCCAATAATAATCTTCTGCAACAGTCTCATTTGCCAGAAGCATAAAGTCCTCGATAATCTTTGTCGCAACATTTCGGTCATAAGGTTTGATATCGATTGGATGACCATTCTCATCAAGAATCATTTTCGTTTCCGGAAAATCGAAATCAATGGAACCTCTCTGTTTTCTTCGGGCTCTCAGAATCTTTGACAGTTCCAGCATACGCTGGAACATCGGCACCAGTTCCTCGTATTCCTGCATTTCTGCCAGATCCTCGTCTTCCAGAATCTTCGCCACACTTGTATAACTCATACGGCGGTCCACATGGATAACCGTCTCTGCAATCTCATGGTCAATGACCATTCCTTTCGGGTCTACTGTCATAATACAGCTAAGCGCCAGACGGTCTTCTCCGGCATTTAACGAACAGATTCCGTTAGACAATGTATGTGGCAGCATCGGAATAACACGGTCTGCCAGATATACACTTGTTCCACGCTTCAGCGCTTCCCGATCCAGCGCACTATTCTCTTGTACATAGTTCGTAACATCCGCAATATGCACACCAAGAATATAATTTTCACCATCTTTCACAACAGACACGGCATCATCAAGATCCTTCGCATCCTCGCCATCAATGGTGACCATCTGCCAGTCACGGATGTCTTTTCTTCCCTGCATGTCTGCCTCACTGACCGGCTTTGATACACGCTCTGCCTGATTCAGCACCTTCTCTGGGAATTCTACCGGAAGATCATATCCTTTTATAATAGACATAATATCTGTTCCCGGATCATTGACATGACCGATAATCTCTACAATCCTTCCTTCCGGACTTCTGCCTTTCTCACCGTAAGAAGTCAGTTCAACTACAACTTTATGCCCGTCTACAGCCTCTTTTGACTTACCCTCTGGAATAAAAATGTCCTGAAGAATTCTCTGGTTATCCGGAATGACAAAGCCATAACTCTTGTTGCCCTTCTTCTGATAAAGACCGACAACTGTTGTAAGACCACGCTCCACAATCTTTACAATCTTACCTTCCCGGCGCTTTCCACCACGGTCAGAAGCTTTTGTAATAATCACTTCTACCGTATCACCATCCAGCGCTCCGCCGGCATCATCCTCCCCGATAAAAATATCCTGATCCTCCTCAGGAATGATAACAAAACCAAACCCTCTCTGATTCGCACGGTAAGTTCCCTGAAGACGCTTCGCCTCACCTTTACAGTACTTCCCACGCTTACTGAGACAGATCTTACCTTCCTCTTCCAATGATTCCAGCACCTGACGAAGCTCATCCCGCTGCTCCTTATTCACCTGCAGGACCATAGCCATCTCTTTGAACTTCATTGGCACATACATATCATCACAGATAAAATCATATATAATTTTCTTTCTTTTCTCAAATGTCTTATCGCTCATCGCTCCTCCACTGTCAAAAAAAGCACTCCTATACAGGAGTGCTTTTCCTCTTCTCTTAAGCAAATACTTTCAAATTCAACACTGCTGCCAGTACAACAAACAGAATCGCAAGGAACTTTGTAGACTTTACAAGTGCTCCTTCCATTGAACGACCTTTGTTCTGACCCCAATAAGTATCAGCAATTCCGCTGATAGCTCCAAGTCCTGCAGACTTACCTTCCTGCATCAGTACAATGGCTGTCAATGCGATACAATCTATTGCAAATAAAATCATAAGAACAATTTTTAAAATATCCATTACACACACCTCCTGTAGATAAACCATATTTAGTTTAGCACAGTAAGGTTGATTTCGCAAGCACTTTATTTGAATGGATTCTGATATTCTGCCACATCTCCGAGCCGTTCTTCTATCCGTAGAAGCTGGTTGTATTTCTCTACCCGTTCGCTTCTACATGGCGCTCCGGTCTTAATCTGACCTGCCCCTACTGCTACTGCAAGATCTGCTATCAAGGTATCTGCTGTTTCCCCGGAACGGTGTGATACAATCGTTCTGTAACCGGCTTTCTGCGCCATCTCTACCGTATCCAGTGCCTCTGTCAGTGTTCCAATCTGATTCACTTTTATGAGAATTGCATTGGCAACTTCTTTTTCGATTCCTTTTTTTAATCTCTTTGTGTTTGTCACAAACAGATCATCTCCAACAAGCTGTGTGTGCAATCCCAATCTTGTTGTCAGAAGCTCCCATCCATCCCAGTCTTCTTCGTCCAGTGGATCTTCAATCGATACAATTGGAAACTGTTCAATTAACCCTTCATAATAATCGATCAGTTCTTCTGATGACCGAATGACTTTGTAATCTTTTGTCTTACTTTCCCCTTCGAACACATATTTCTTAAAGCTTCTATCATAAAGTTCTGTTGCCGCCACATCAAGTGCTAATGACACTTCCGTACCTGCCTTATATCCGGCTTCTTCCGTTGCACGCACGATATAGGCAAGTGCTGCCTGGGCATCCGGAAGGTTCGGGGCAAATCCACCTTCATCCCCAACAGCGGTGGATAATTCTTCTTTTTTCAACAATTTTTTCAGAGAATGATAGATTTCTGCACACATACGAAGTCCTTCTTTAAAGTTTTTCGCTCCTACCGGCATAATCATAAATTCCTGAATATCAATGGTGTTGTCGGCATGTCTGCCACCGTTCATAATATTCATCATCGGAACCGGCATACGCTTTGCATTTGCCCCGCCAAGATAGGAATAGAGTGGAAGTCCTATCGCAGTCGCCGCCGCCCTTGCTGTTGCCATAGAAACGCCTAACATAGCATTGGCTCCCAAGTTTGATTTATCCCCTGTACCATCTAAACCTATAAGAAATGTATCTAAAGCTGCCTGGTCAAATACGTTCATTCCGATAATACCAGGTGCAATCTTTGCATTCACATGATCTACCGCCCGTTCCACACCAAGCCCGGCGTATCTTTTTTCCCCGTCACGTAATTCCAATGCTTCAAACTGACCTGTGGAAGCGCCCGACGGTACACTTGCCCGTCCGCAAAATTCATCTCCTGCCAGCACTTCCACTTCTATCGTCGGATTCCCGCGGGAATCTAATATTTCTCTTGCGTATACATCTGTAATTGGCAGATATTTATACATACTGATGCCCTCCTTTTCGTAGAGATAGTATGCGCCAAATCTGCCAAATCATACTAAAAGCCCCGGCACAACACCGGGACTTGAATTATCTTTATTTTCTTTTTACAAAGCATCTTTTCTTGAAAAATGAAATTCCATAGCACAAGATTTCATCATAATCATCTTCATATTCTGACGCATACATTTTTTTATTAATCTGCTCGATTGCCCGGTTGCAATCCCGCTCCATTTCTTCACGACTTTTTGAATACTTTGCTTCAAATATTGCAACTCTGGCATTCATTGAATCATAGACCACAACATCACTGCGTCCTTCGCCGTGCTCTTTATTCGATTCCACCATATAACCGGCTCCGGCAAATATGCCTGCGAGAAATGCATGATAAAAATCTTCTCTGTAATCATGATAACTGATTGTCTTTCGGAGAAGTTTGCTCATTTCCAGAGTGATTTCTTCACTATCTCCTTCCCACACTGCATCAAACAGATGTTTTCTATCCCAGATTTTTGCACTGTCCTCAAACCATCTTTTTATGGTCGTCTCAAATATCTCCCTGATTTCTACATTTGGAATCTTGAGTGCGTATGTTTCTTCTGGCAATGTACCGCTGTATTCATCATCTTTTGCTTTTGTCAGATATCCAGTCAGATATAAAAGACTCCAAAGATTCTCCTCTGATGAGTTCAAATAATCATATGTGATTCCTTCATCCACCTTCTGAACAATACTTCCACCGCCAAGAAGTGTTTCAAACTTTTCTGTGATATTGCTTCCTGCATGATCAATAAATGATCGGATTACTGCATTATCACTTGTATTCTTCCAGTAACTTGCCGGTTTTGCATCCGGATTATGTTGAAGCTCCTGAAAATAATTCATTACATCCCATGGACAATATACATCACATTCGCCAAAATGATAACCGTCATACCATTCTTTCACCTGTCCGGCATATTCTGTAACTCCTGCATCGCTTAAGATTTTATCAACGTCTTTCTGCGTAAATCCGAAATATTCATCCAATCTTGCATCTGTAATTGTATCCAGAACAAAGTTATTTGTTCCTGTAAAAATGCTTTCTTTGGAGATTCGAAGGCAGCCAGTCACAATTGAAAAACAAAGTGCTGCATTATCTTTTAGTGCGGTCGTCATCATCGCTTTGATAACTTCCAGCATCTGTTCATAATACCCATGACTGCTTGCTTTTGCCAAAGGAACATCATACTCATCTAATAAAAGAATTGCCTGTTTCCCATAATATTTGTTCATGAGCTGAAGGAGCAGCTGTAATGACCTTGTCACTTCCACTTCTCCTGCTGCCTGTTTTCTTATTCTCTCATATATCTGCCGCTCATTGTCGCTTATATGTTCGCCATCTAAAAGATATGCATATTCTTCATATAATCGTCCAATTTCATATTTCAATTGTCCATAAGCACTGTCAAAACTTAAACCATCTACATTTTTAAATGTGAGAAATACAGTCGGCCGCTGGTTCTGCCATGCATGACACAATTTCTCATGATTGGAAATTTCCAACCCTTGAAATATTTTTCTGCTGTCTTTTTCTATATCAAAAAATTCAGCCAGCATACTCATTCCAAGTGTCTTTCCAAAACGTCTCGGACGTGTAATCAGTGTCACTTCTGTTCCAGGGTTCTTCAATACTTCACAGATCAGTCCCGTTTTATCGATATAATAGTATTCATTTTCTCGTATCTTCGAAAAATCTGATATTCCGACCGGGAAATCTATTTTTTTCATACCGCTCCCCCTCTCTTTATGACCTGATTTATTTTTCCTCCTGAGTCTTACTGCAAATTTATTTCTTTAAATCGCTCACACTTCATTTTGTTGGCATAAATCCATTGTCCTGCAAATCATGTATGCCCTGCCGAAAAATATGTTTTACTCTACTGCCAATCCTTCTGCTTTCATAACATCGACTACCTGTGCCACATATTTTGCACACAGTTCATCTGTCGCAGCTTCTACCATGACACGGATTACAGGTTCTGTTCCACTCTCGCGGACAAGGATACGTCCCTCATCGCCAAGTTCTGCTGCTACATTGTCAACTGCCTTTATAACCTCCGGATTCTCGCGTGCTGTCTTCTTATCTGCCACACGGACATTCTGAAGAAGCTGTGGATAGATCTTTACAGGCTCTGCCAATCTGGAAAGGCTCATTTTCTTCTCCAGAATTACTTCCATGATCATAAGTGAAGTCAGGATTCCATCACCTGTTGTTGCATGTTTGCTGAAAATAATATGTCCGGACTGCTCTCCTCCAAGAGAAAAGTTATTCTTGCACATATTTTCATAGACATATTTATCTCCGACTGCTGTCTTTTCATACTTCATGCCAATCTTGTCACATGCTTTATAAAGTCCCAGGTTTGACATTACAGTTGTAACGATGGTGTCACCATTCAGGCGTCCATTCTCCATGAGATATTTTCCGCAAACATAAAGGATCAAATCTCCGTCGATCACATTTCCTTTCTCATCGACAGCAATGCATCTGTCAGCATCTCCGTCATAAGCGAATCCTACATCCAGATGATTCTCTTTTACATACTGCTGCAGGACTTCAATGTGAGTAGATCCACAATTGGTATTGATGTTCGTTCCGTCCGGCTCACAGTTGATTACATAAGTCTTTGCTCCAAGTGCATCATAGACACTCTTGGCAATCATAAACGCACTACCGTTAGAACAGTCAAGTCCGATTTTCATATCCTCAAATGATCTTGTTGCAAGTGAAATCAGATATCCGATGTAACGGTTTCTTCCTGCTGCGTAATCAACGGTACGACCAATATCTTCTTTTTTTGCCAACGGCAGTTCGTCAATCTCTCCATCGATATATGCTTCAATCTTAGCTTCTACCTCTGCCTCCAGCTTGTGTCCTTTTCCATTGATCACTTTAATTCCGTTATCATAGAATGGATTATGGCTTGCAGAAATCATAATTCCACAGTCAAAGTTTTCTGTTCTTGTCACATAAGAAACACTCGGTGTTGTTGTTACGTGAAGAAGATATGCATTCGCTCCTGATGCAGTCAGTCCGGCAACGAGCGCGTACTCAAACATATAGCTGCTACGTCTTGTATCTTTTCCGATTACAACCTTTGCTTTGTGATCCTGTCCGTAATACCAGCCAAGAAAACGTCCCACTTTAAATGCGTGCTCTACTGTTAAAACTACATTTGCCTCTCCACGAAAACCGTCTGTTCCAAAATATTTACCCATTTTTCTTATCTCCCAATTACTTTTTAATCTTATCTGTCTAAATTGGAAATTCATAATCTGTATATATTTTCTCATAAATGAACAGATTTTTTGAACTTCTTTGGTTCAGACAAATACAGTATCTTTTCTTATTATACTGTTTTATTCTTTATTCGACAACCTTTTGGTATATTTTCCTGCTTTACCTTATACGTTCATCTTTTTGCAGATTTCCCTTGCCACGCAGATACCATTTGCAGATGCCTGCTGAAGTCCTCTTGTGATAGATGCTCCGTCTCCCATGACGCGCAGATTCTTGATATTTGTCTCAAATTTATCGTTCACTACGACTTTATTCGAATAAAATTTTACTTCCACGCCGTAAAGCAAAGTCTCATCCGATGCAATTCCGGGTGTTACTTTATCGAGTGCCTTAATCATCTCATCTATCGCGACCATGATACGATGCGGGAATACCAGTGATAAATCTCCAGGCACAGCATCTTTCAATGTCGGTGTAATATTGTTTCTCTGTAATCTTTCTGCAGTTGTTCTTCGTCCTCTTCTGAAATCACCATAACGCTGAAGCAAAATTTTGCCGTCGCTTAACATATTTCCAAGCTGGGCTATATGCTTACCATATTCGATTGGTGACTTAAAAGGCTCCGTAAAATTCTTAGATACAAGGAGTGCAAAATTCGTATTCTTTGTCTTCATGTCTTTTGACTTATAAGCATGACCATTGACAACTGCAAGTCCGTTATCATAGTACTCTGTTGCCACTTCTCCGGAAGGGTTCGTGCAGAATACGCGTACCTTATCATCAAATGTTGGTGTATAGTATACAAGTTTTGCCTCGTAAAGCTTCTCATTGAGTTCCTTCATGATCTCATCGCGGACTTCTACCCGGACACCTACATCAACAGTACCATTCTGTGTTTTAATACCATGATTTTTACAGATTCCTTCAAACCAGCTTGAGCCTTCTCGTCCGATACCTGATACGATCTCATCCGCATAGTAAGTTTCCTCTTTGTCTGTGACGACCCCCTTTGCCACACCATCCTCAATTATGATATCCTGTACCATAGTCATGAACTTGATCTCTACACCTGAAGCCAGCAAATGTTCCTGCAGTCTTGTGTAAATCTTATATCCTTCCTCAGTTCCAAGATGGCGAATCGGACATTCGATCAGTTTGAGATTGGCACGAATTGCTTTCGCCCGGATCCTCTCGATAGCTTCGTAATCGTCAATTCCATAGACCTTCTCATCTGCCCCGAATTTCAGATAAATATTGTCTGCTTCTTTGATCAGTTCTTCCGCCTTCTCATAGCCAAGGATCTCCGGCAAAGTTCCCCCTACATCTGGTGACAGAGATAGCTTTCCATCGGAAAATGCGCCTGCTCCCGCAAATCCTGTTGTGATAGAGCATGGCTTACAACCTACACAGACCTTTGTCGTGCGCTTCGGGCACTGACGCTTCTCGATAGAGCGTCCCTTCTCAATCATTAATACTTTCATATCCGGTTTCTGTCTCATTAATTCATAAGCACAGAAAATACCGGAAGGCCCTGCACCTATAATAATTACGTCATATTTATTCATATATCTTATCCACCTTTCTGTGAATAAAAAGTATAACATTTCCATATAAAAAAGACAAGGTAAGTCCCGAAGCCATACAAGCCTTCCGGCTCATTTTTTCTCCGTTAATTAATTACCTTGTCTATAGTGTCCTGTCCAATAATATCGATCAGTGAATGACTGACTAAAAATTCATAAAACTTTACCGCTTCTTCTGCCGATATCTCATTCCTGTGCTTTGAGATCCAATACTTGATCCCATTGACCAGGGTCATAGCCTCATACTGCAAAAATGTCTCTTTGCTTATAATTTCTCCTTCTTTAATATGTATCGGATTACGCTCCACGACTACATGCACCAGATTACAGATGTTGTGATATAGCATATCTTCAAAGGAATTCTGCCCCTTCACTTCAAAGACCCGTGCATAATATTCTTTATCCGCAGCAATCTTTTTAAATATCATCTCCAATGCAGACCTTGCCATATTCATCTTCACAAGTTCCGTCGCACTGCTAAATACATCTTCCCACAAAAGCCATTCCATTACTTCATATTTATCCCGGAAGTAATTGTAGAATGTCGGGCGTATTACCCCTGCTTCATCCGTGATCATCTTAATCGTAATCTTATCAAAAGATTTCTTCACGACCAATTCTTTGAATTTCTGCCCTAGAAGCGCTTTTGTCATCTCGCCCTTGCGTTCCATGATTATCTCTTCCTCACAACATAATCTGTGAATTATTATAACACAGATTCCGTGTTCTAAACAAGACGGAACCTGTGCCTAAAATATCAGATTCAGTATTTCACCCCTCCATGAAATACCAAGTCCATTGTTTATTTCTGTTTATAATTCTGATAGCCTTTCGCCTCACGCGGATGCTCGCTCCAAAGTTTATCCGCACACTCTGACCAACACTTCGCGTAAGTATGACATTTGCCACACAGATGCTCCACTGTTTCCGGTGACTGAAGATCTGTGGATTTGGCACCTGTCTCATGTACCATCTGTTGCAGCAATTCCGGATTTTCCAGCATCGGACATGGTTTTAAATGATTACAGTTAAATGGCTGATGATCCCGATATGCCATAAAAAGCGGCTGTCTGAGCGCATCTAATAAAGATACTTCTTTTATATTGGCTCCAGAATAATGGATAAATACACACGGTTCCACATCTCCGTTCGGATTAATGTGGCAATAATTTCTTCCCCCTGCAATACAACCGCCTACAAATTCACCATCATTCTGGAAGTCCATAGCAAAAATAGGTTTTCCACCGTTCGTGGAACGAATCTTACGAACTCTGTGATACATATATTCTCTCTGCTCTTTTGTCGGTAAAAGTCCCACTGCCGCATCATTTCCTACCGGCATATAATGGAAATACCATGTAAATCTACATCCTTTTTCAATGATCATATCCAGGAACTCATCGGACGTAACTGTCTCAATGTTCTTACTTGTATAACAGATAGATGTTCCAAAAATCTGACCGGAAGCCTTCAGCAGATCCATAGCATGCAATACTTTTTCATACACACCCGCGCCTCTTCTGAGATCATTAACTTCCTCAAATCCTTCCAGACTGATAGAAAGAGACAGATTGCCGACTTCTTTCATCTGCTCACAAAATGCTTCATCAACCAGTGTTCCATTCGTAAATGCATGGAATGCGCAATCATTATGTTTCTTACACAACTTTATAATGTCATCTTTTCTGACAAGCGGTTCTCCGCCAGTATACATATAGAAGTAAATTCCAAGCTCTTTTCCCTGTGTAATAACACTGTCCAGGTCATTGTATGTAAGATTCAGCCGATTTCCATATTCTGCCGCCCAGCAGCCGGTACAGTGCAGATTACAGGCACTGGTCGGATCCATAAGAATCAGCCACGGGATATTACAGTCATATTTCTTACGCATTTCACGGATTGTCTTTGTTCCGTAAAATGCCGCCTCATATCCCAGATTCAATGCAGTCTGACGAATGACATATGGATCCAATTCATCAATCATGTGGTTGACATATTTTACCCATTTATTATCTGGATCTTGAATCATCTTACGTGCAGCCTCATAATTTTCTTTTTGGAAATTGTCTCCCATATATTTTTCTGTCAGATCTACTAGTTCCAAAAGACCTTTTTCACGATCTTTCTTCACATGTTTTAACACTGCATCAATCGCAGTTCCATACGCTGCTCTGGCAGCCTTATGTGTCAATGTACCCATATCACATTTCCTCCTCGTATATCTTATTTTTTCAATATTTGAGCTGATTATCAACATTGCACATCAATACATGCAATATTGAATCACTACATCTACTCCTGCAATCAGGAACAATGCGCCACCTGCAAGATATGCTTGACTATTATGCACTGTACCAAGCCTATATCCTACATAAACACCACCAATTACACTCAGTACTGTAATTGGGAAAATCGTCAGTGACTGGTGGATCATTTGCGCTTCCAGAAACCCCATTCCAATTCCCGCAAGAAATGCATCTACACTTGTAATAAGTGCCAAAAATGTCGTTTTCTTCCAGTCAATTTCATCATTGCGCTGTTCAAGAATGTTTCGCTTCTTAAGTCCCTTCCAGATCATATATATGCCTAATCCTATAAATATCAGAACTGTCACTGCCTCCCAGTGATCTGCAATTCGTGAACTTGAATTTGAAGAATCCCGGAATATCGGCAACAGAGTAAGCAGATTTCCTACAATCAGACACCCCCATTGAACACCTCCGAAAAGCAGGCATAAACCAAATAGATTTTTCTTATTAATCTTTGAAAATCCAGCCCCCATATAAGCCATCGCTACAAATACATCTAAAGACAATCCTGCTGAGATTATTACAATCTCAAGAACAGACATAACCATCACCTGCCTTGTACTCTTAATTATGATGTGATGAACAAAACCTTTCACTTCTCATGCATTTGCTCACAAATAAGTAAAAAAGTTTTGTTCCGTCCCTTGACATCATTGTATTAAAACATGAAAAAGAAAGGAATGTACAAAAGGTGGGAAACGTTATCCAAATGCTACATTTATAAAAATATGTCGCATACATTCTCACTCTCTGATAGAAAATGTTTTTTCTCCGAAAGATTATTTCATCTGCCATAAGATTACAATATAGAAAAGAACACCTTCCAAAAAATCTGCATTTTTCAGAAAGTGTTCTTCTTAATTATTCTATGTTCTTTTTTCTTAGTGATGGAACAGACGAATACCTGTGAATGACATCACCATGTTATATTTGTTACATGTATCGATAACATTGTCATCTCTTACAGAACCACCAGGCTGTGCAATATATGTAACACCACTCTTGTGTGCTCTTTCAATGTTGTCTCCAAATGGGAAGAAGGCGTCAGATCCAAGAGCGACACCTGTCAGTTTGTCCAGCCATTCTCTCTTGGCCTCTCTTGTAAATACTTCCGGCTTTTCTTTGAAAATATTTGGCCATGCGTCATCTGAAAGCACATCCATATAATCCTCACCGATATAAAGATCAATTGCATTGTCTCTGTCAGCACGACGGATATGATCTACAAATGGAAGATTCATAACCTGTGGAGATTGTCTTAACCACCAGTTATCAGCTTTCTGTCCGGCAAGTCTTGTACAATGAATCCTAGACTGCTGTCCGGCACCAATTCCGATTGCCTGTCCATCTTTTACGAAGCATACAGAATTGGACTGTGTATATTTCAAAGTAATCATGGAAATTGCAAGATCAATTTTAGCCTGATCTGTCAGTTCTTTATTCTCTGTAACAATGTTGGAGAAGAAATCATTGTCAATCTTTAATTCATTTCTTCCCTGCTCAAATGTAATTCCAAATACTTCTTTATGTTCAATCGGATCTGGTACATAATCCGGATCGATCTGAATAACATTGTAATTACCTTTTTTCTTCTCCTTCAGAATCTCAAGCGCTTCCGGCTCATATCCAGGAGCGATCACGCCGTCAGATACTTCTCTCTTGATAAGTTTTGCTGTATCGACGTCACAGACATCAGAAAGTGAAATAAAATCACCAAAAGATGACATACGGTCTGCACCTCTTGCTCTTGCGTAGGCGCTTGCAAGCGGTGACAGTTCACCAAGATCATCTACCCAGTAAATCTTAGCCAATGTCTCATCAAGCGGAAGTCCCACTGCAGCTCCTGCAGGTGATACATGCTTAAATGATGTTGCAGCCGGAAGTCCTGTAGCTTTCTTAAGCTCGCTGACCAACTGCCATCCGTTAAATGCATCCAGGAAATTGATATATCCCGGTCTGCCGTTCAATACCTGAATCGGAAGATCCTTTCCATTCTTCATATAAATCTTGGATGGTTTCTGATTCGGGTTACATCCATATTTTAGTTCCAGTTCTTTCATGATATTCCTCCTACTGATTCTTATTTATGATCTTTGTCTCATAAGTTCCGGTTGCAATATCAATATAACGCACAAAAAGTGAAACTTTATTGTCTGCATTCAGACTGTTCCATACAAGATCTGTAAATGCTTCCATATCATCCGGAATGCTGACAAGCTTTGGCTCCCCTTCAAAACTTGGAAGTGGATTACCATCACACTTGTATGTATGGATAAAATGTCCCTCTCCTGCTGCTGGATTCTCATATGCAAAGGTATAGCGGTGTGAACTCTCCGGATTACCATTGTTGCTCTTTAAAATAGACATTGCATAGTTGTATGTTCCATTCTCAATATGCATGATTCCGGAAATACGAGGAGTATAATTCGGTCCGTCCGGCTCAAATGTACGACTTCTCAGTGACTGTTCAAAAGTGAGCTGCTTGTCCATGCCTTCATAAACCGTGTCTGTCTGGTCACCATTCGTCACAATGGTCTTATTACCAAGCACACGCACCGGTGCATAAATGATCAGACTTGGATCTGTAAGCTTTGACGGATCAAATGCCTGTGTACGGATTCCTTCTCCATCTTCTACGAACACGCGGTTTCTGCTGTTCTCACTTCTTCCCATAATAAAATATGCGGTCACAGCCTTCGTACCGTCCGCACTTCTACCAATAATAATTCCACGTCCCGGGTAGGAATTACTCTGTAATTCTTTTTCAAGATTCAACATTTCCATGAATATTCTCCTCCACAAGTATTCTAGTAACTGATCAAATCACATAATTAACAGATTATATCCTCATATGATCACCAATTACTACGCGCTATGCGCTCTTACAACTATTATATAAAAAATAATGATGTTTTTCCAGTCTTATTTGTGGTATATTATAAATAACTATTTAACCATTTTCATACATGGTTTTATATTTATCTGAATACGGAGGAAGAAACTATGAAAAAAAAGCATTTATGCCTTGTGTTAACGCTTATCTTTGCGTTGTTACTTGGCGGATGTGCCAGCGGTGAGACCGCAGACAAGTATGTAGGAGATCTGATCACTTCTATCAAAAAAGAGGATCCGTCTTCTTTATCTTCTTTTCTGGAACAGGGAATTTCAGATGAGAACGAAACGTATGTACTTCAGTTTCCGGACGAGCTAAAAGATTCTTATCTTAAGTTCCTTCAGGCATCATTTAATGCCGTAGAATTTGAGATAAATGGTGCTAAAAAAATTGACGATGAACGTTATTCTGTGCAACTTACTTTTACTCCACTGGATATTGAAGCAACTACAAAAGACACTTGCGAAAAATATAGTCCGGCCATCTCTTCTACAGATTTGAATACTGAGATGACAAAGCTTCTCGAAAAAGCAACGGAAGCTGTAAAAAGCTCTCCTTCTTACGAAGCCTCCACTCAGCTTACACTGGAGGTTAAGAAGTCAAAAGACGGTTACAGCCTTGATGACGAGCAGTTACAGAAATTATTCTCTGCTACTATGGATAACATTATGGCACCATATGACAGTGTATGCGAGATACTGGACGCTCAGGATTATCTCACATCCTGTCTGAATGCACTGTTTAAAAATGATGTAGCCGAATATGCAAAACATACTGGCGAGGACGAGTCTTCTGTCCAGTCTCAATTAGAAAGTTCTATGTACGCTCCACCGGAAGAGCTGAGTGCCTCATACACAGATCGTTATAGCGCTGCGCTGAAAGCAATCTGTAATAACTGTCAGTATTCTGTTGGAACACCAAAGAAACAGGACGGATTATTTAATTACATTATTGATGTAACTGTAACTCCAAACACAAGTTTCCAAAGTGCTATGAACGAACTCGAAACCGGAACTTACTATTCTGAGGAAGAAGTAGATCGTGCTCTTGTAGAATTGATGGAAAAATACGCTGCTGCACCAACTTATGGTGCACAGACAACGGTTACCGTTTCTCTGAACTTCAAAACACTGGCAGCAGCCGGTACCGAAGATTCTGAGATCACTTCATTAATTGATACCATACTTCCAGTAGAATAGAGCATTCAGAATAAAACTGTATAAAAGAACCTGCCCCAAAATTGTGAGGCAGGTTCTTTTATACTTATATCACTATGGATCCAATATTGAATCTATTTTGTCAGAAGCATCATAATATCATTGCTTCTCTGAACAAATGCTGTCATCTCTTCTGGATTTAATGGCTTATGTGCCAGCATAGCCAGATCATACAACTGCTTGCAGATCAAAGATGTATTTTCTCCATCTTCATGTTTCTGTACATACTGTACCAGTGGATGATTTGCGTTCAGGATCAGGGTATTCTCTCCACCCATATCCATTCCCATGGAATCCATTCCATACATCTTCATCATCTCCTGCATACGGCGGCTCTGCTCTGATAATGTCATAATAGAAGCTACATTGCTGTCTTTCAGTTTCTCAACTTTCACATCCAGCTTGTCATTACCAAGCTCTTTGCGGAATGTTGCAGTCAGACTGTCTACAGTCTTCTGGAATGCTTCCTTTTCGTCTTCAGTAACTTCCTCTTTTGCATTATCTGTAACATCTGCATCAATTCTCTGGAACTGAACATTCTGATAGCGCTGCTCAAGCTGTGTAATGAATGGAGAATCAATGTTGTGTTTCAGCACAACTGCATCCTGTCCCTGTGCACGGAACATATTGATATACTGACTCTGCTGAATCTCATCTGTTACATAATAGATAGTTGTCTTCTTCTCTTCTGCATTTTCCTCGGCATTGTCTGGTGCCGCATTTTTATCGAGTTCTTTCAGCTCTCCACCATTTGCTTCTACGCAGTCTTTCAGTGTCAGATATTTTCCGTCGATATCCTTAAAGAGAACTGCATCTTTCATCTTGTCACAGAACTTCTCATCTTTCAGACAGCCAAATTTTATAAATGGACTGATGCTGTCCCAATATTTCTCATAATCTTCACGTTTTGTCTTGCACATACCTGCAAGCTTGTCTGCAACTTTCTTGGAAATGTACTCAGCAATCTTGCCTACAAATCCATCATTCTGAAGAGCGCTACGTGATACATTCAGTGGAAGATCCGGACAATCAATAACTCCCTTTAATACCATCAGGAATTCCGGAATGACTTCCTTAATATTATCTGCAATAAATACCTGGTTATTATACAGCTTGATCGTTCCTTCAATAGAATCATATTCTGTATTAATTCTCGGGAAGTACAGGATACCTTTTAAGTTGAACGGATAATCCATGTTCAGATGGATCCAGAACAACGGCTCTTTATAATCCAGAAATACTTTGCGGTAAAACTCTTTGTAGTCCTCATCACTGCACTCATTCGGATGTTTTGTCCAGAGCGGATGAATATCACTTAAGGATTCCGGACGCTTTTTAATCTTTACTTTATCTTTTGCAGGTGATACTTCTACAACTTCTTTTTCACCATTTTCATTCTCTTTTTCTTCGGTCTTGGCATCTTCATGAATGTGCTCAACAACCTCATC
This sequence comes from Dorea sp. 210702-DFI.3.125, assembly GCF_020560945.1. Lineage (NCBI taxonomy): Bacteria > Bacillati > Bacillota > Clostridia > Lachnospirales > Lachnospiraceae > Dorea > Dorea sp. 210702-DFI.3.125. Next base: position 38,257 of record NZ_JAJCNF010000002.1, on the reverse strand, counting down.
GTCCTCTTTCAGGTCTGCCTCGTCAATTGTCTCATACTCTGGCTCTGCATTTGCCTTTGATAAGAAAATCTCTACCGGCATAAAGGAACAATACTTCTGGATAACTTCTCTTACACGATACTCGTTCGCAAACTCCAGACAATCATCGTTCAGATACAATGTAATCTCAGATCCTACAGTCTGCTTGTCTCCCTCTGTCATCTCGTATTCCGTTCCACCATTACTTACCCAGCGTACCGGTGTTGCTCCGTCTTTGTAAGATAATGTGTCAATATGAACTTCATCTGCAACCATGAATGCAGAATAGAATCCCAGTCCGAAATGACCGATCATATCGTCTTCTGTTGTCTTGTCTTTATATTTTTCAAGGAACTCTGTAGCTCCTGAAAATGCAATCTGAGTAATATATTCTTCAACTTCCTCTGCTGTCATACCAAGACCATTATCAATGAACTTCAAAGTCTTCTCTTCCGGATTCACTTCTACATGAATTGATGCCTTATAATCATCCGGTAACTGATATTCACCCATTACATCCAGTTTTTTCAATTTTGTAATGGCATCACAGCCATTGGAAATCATCTCTCTGACAAAAATGTCATGGTCAGAATATACCCATTTTTTAATAATTGGGAAAATGTTTTCGCTGCTGATTGAAAGACTACCTTTTTTTGCTTCCATTCTAATCACTCCTGTTTCTGATATTTTAAATTTAATCATTTGTGTTTTGATGCCAGGGATAAAATCGAAATCTACATGAACTTACTCATAAGTAAGCAAATACAAAATCTTGAAATCTCCCCGATTAAATCTATGATAATCCCTTGCTTTTTAAAAGTCAATAGAAAATCAGCACTCTTTTTAATCGAGTGCTAACAATTCTGTGAATTTTATTAAGAAATAGTAAACTTCCTTACGTTCATAGTTTGTTCATGTTTATTTTAAAATTCTTTCATCTCTTTAACATTGTTTCTCCACAACTCTTACATATAATAAAATCATCAACAACAGAAGTTCAGTAATACATTTTGAATAAACTTTTTCATAATACGTGCCGGGTGCCGCTTAGCGGTTACCCGGCATCCTCCCTTTTATGAACCTTTATATATTATTCTTCGTCTGTCTGTTCCTCTTTCGCACTGTCTTTTTTGCGTCTACACAATACCACACCGGCCATTATTAATAGTATTGTTATTATACTTCCAATCACAATCCATTTCAACATGGCAAAATAACGGTTTTCTTTTTCTCCTTGCCGATTTTTCTGCTCCTTTTCTGTCTTTCCAGATAATATTTTTTGAATTGGCGCTGCCGCCTTTTCCAATATCGTCTTCTCTGGAACGATTTCAAATGATATATTTTCTTCTGCTTCATTCCCTGCCAGATCCGCTGCTGTCACGCTTACTGCATATTCGCCTGGATTTGTAATCTGAAATGTATACTTCCCGTCTTCTTTTTTTAATGTCTGCCTTTTTCCATTAATCAACACTTCTTCTATCCAGTCTTCTTTTTTTCTGGAATCTACTTGAAAGTTCAGGATTCCTTCATACTGCGCCCCTTCCTCTACCTGATAAAACTGAATCTTCGGAGGTGTGTGATCTATTACGAATTCCGCTCTTGCCACCGCTTCATTTCCTGCGGCATCTATGGCATTTACCTGTAATGTATGACGCCCCTCCGTATCAATCTCTGTCCCAATCGGATATAACCTTCCGTCCATCTGGATCTGATGGACAAATGTCGTAAAGTCCTTGATAAATACATCCACCGGATAATCCCATGAAAACTTTTTCAGATACTTCCCCTGCAGTTCGTCCACCATCTTTATCACTGGATTCTTAGTATCAATCATAAATTGCAGGAAATGTTCTGACTTCTGTTTTGCCTTATCCACAGCCTGTATACTGGTTTTATAGATTCCATCTTCCTGAAATGTCTTTACAAGACTTGCGGATCCGTTCTTTAAACTCCACTTTTCTTCCGAATCTATGACCTCCGTTTTTTTCTCTCCTTCCGGTTTTTCATAATCAATCACTGCCCGACAGCTTTCTAATTTATTTTCATCAGTTGCCTGGTATTCCAAAGTCACGGGCTGACTGGTAATCAAATAATCGGCTGCCCCTGTTAAACTTACTGTCGGTGCCAGACTGTCAATGAATAACTTCTGCGTTTTCTCCGTTTTATTACCTGCCTGATCTGTGACAGTCACTGTTACCGGCACACCTTCTCCACTTTTTGAAGTCTGTGTGATCAAAAACTCTGACTGATTCTCCTTTGATTTTCCAATAATTTTATTTCCAACATAACATGTAACCGTATCAACCTGACTTCCCCATGCACCATCTTCTGATACCACACGAATCCACGCTTCCTTCTGATACCAGGTAGAAAATCCTTCCGGCGCCTCCAAGGTCACTGTCGGACTTTGTGTATCTATCCGTATTTCTATTGTCTCATCATATTCCGGAATCACATTGCCTTCTTCATCTTCCATAAAGACATGTAAAATATTTTTTCCTTCCTCAAATACTTCACCCTCAAGAGAAATCTTGGTTTTCTGCTCTTCTGCTTCTTGTGATACTATGTATTTTATTCTCCCCTGTAACAAAGTATCTTCCCCATGTTTTAATTCGTACACAGTTGTTCCATAGGCGCCATTATGTGTGATCATAACGGACGGCTTTGATAGATAATATCCATTCTTTCCATCAGCCTTGGAGATTTCCAGCTCATATCTCTTAATCTCGGGCTGCTCCGGTTCCTTGTCTTTGTCTTCATCTTCCCCTCCTGGCTTCTCCGGTTCTTTATCCCCTTCTTCTCCTCCTGGCTTCTCTTGTTCCTTGTCTTCTCCATTAGTTCCATCTGAATTTCCCGATTCTGTTGTCTTTTTCATGTTTTTTTCTGCCTCATTCTGCGCATAAATAACTGCCTGCTGTGTATAAATCATTGCCAGGACTAATATCAATAACGCTCCGGTTCTTATCTTCCTACCCATACATTTTCTCCTTCCATGACTATTCCGTATTCCTGTGCCAATTTTTGAAATTCTGTTTCTTCCTTAATTTCCGGAATCTGATTCAAATACTCTTTTACTGTCTGTGCACAGATTTCTCTGGAAATATCTGAATCTGAACACTGCATACGCATATAAAGAATTCTAAGCTGCTTTGAGTCTTTTAATTCTTCCACTCCTTTCCTGCATATTTCAAGTGCCTGATCCTTTAAGCCTTTTTCTCCCTGTATTTTCACAAGCTTCTGATAAATATCTTCTTTCTTCGACTCCTCTTCCCACTCAAGCATATCTGTATACATTTCCAAAGCCATATCCCAGTCTCTTGCCGTTTCAGCCGCAGAAGCCATATAAGAAGTACATTCTTTTACCAGTCTCTCCTCTGGCTTCTCATCCAGAATTTTCTTACCAATTCTTAAGATTGCTTTTGCATGTTCTTCCGATTCCTCCACTGCATAGCCCCGAATCAGACAGCGCTCATAATCCAGCCTTGAATCGTCCGGCATCCACTCCTCGATTTTCCTGAATATGTTCTCTATTTTCTTTTCATTTGCATATTCCTTTTTCTCATTGCTGCTTTCTTTATCTTCTATCCCAGCCACATACCGCACTAATGCAGCCAGATTTTCCGACATCTGATCTTCCCCGGCATCTTCAAATGCCTGAATACTTTTTTCGTAATCTTCCAGCTCCAGAAAATACAACAATCCCATGGATCTCTGCGCTTCTACGAATGCTTCGCGCTCTGACACTTCTGACATATTTAAACTGTCAGAACTTTCCATCTTAAGTTCTGTGTTCTTCTCATCTCCTTTTTTCTGAATGACCCGGACACTTACTGCGGCTACGAATACACAAATACTTATCATTGCCATAACCGTTCTTTTTTTCGTCCATATTCGTCTATCTTTACTTTTCTTCTCTGTTACATTTGGAATTTCTTTTTGAATTTCGGACATCTGCTTAAATGCCCGTTTTGAATGCCCATCCAGGCATCTGGATATTATTTTTTGAAACTTTACCGTCTCCCGTCTGGTTAATTCCGGGATCGGGTCTGTTACTGACAACAGGTACTGAATTGTCCTGCCTAGTCCGTATATATCTAATTCAATGCTGGCAGCCTGATAATAATTGACTTCAGGTGGAAGAAAGTTCTCCCTCACACTTCTTCGATTCATCTGAACCAGCATTTTTTCATTGGATTCCACACTCATATCAAGAAAATGTAGTGTCATATCCTCCGTGACGATCACGCTGTACGGATTCACATACTGGTAACAAGGATTTCCCCGGCACTTATGTATGCACTCCAGTTGATCTGCAAGATCACGGATCCATAAAAATAATTGTTTTTTTGTAAGGTTCGGGTGATATTTCAACCACTGAATAAGTGACTTTCCTTCTACATAATCAGAGCTGATATAACATTTTTGATTATGTTCGATTAGGCGAAGCACCTCGTAACCTTCCCTTTCGCCCATCCGCATTCCTCCCATCTGTATTACTTTTTTGGAATTATCGGTGTGATTTCATATTGTGACAAATTCTGATTCTCTTCGACCTGGCAGAAGTTTTCTCAGATAAATTAGAGTGATTATTATCATACGCGAAAAAAGAGAAAAATGCAAGAAACATTTTGTTGCATTTTCCTCTTTTTATTCATAATTTTTCTTTTTTAAGCAGCCTGCTTAGTCTGTTGCGCCGCCTCAGCTTGAACCGGCTCCTGCTGTACAGGCATAACAGTGTTTATCCATCCGGATTTTCCGGGCTGTATAAGGTTTTCCTATCCAATCAGCTATAGTCTCCTTCGAAAAGATTGGAAGCCCTGCTGCCAGGTTAAAATCACAGTCATACAGCTTTCCGTCATAATCTACCGAAATCTGAAAACGACACATCAAAGCTTCCACCGTTGCCGGGTTGAAAGCATCATACAACTTCTTCATATACCCTGAAAGATTCCCGGATCTTCGGAGAAATGCTCCAAATCGTCCCATTGGATTGTTGTAAAGTGTATACAGGGCATTGAACACAATTCCAAAATCTGCTTCCAAATGCTCTTTATACTCTAGTTCCATAGCGGTCTGATCCGGTGGAAAAAAGGCTCCCGCCGGATTGTACACCATGTTCAGCACCAACTCAGGATTCTTTCCATAACCAAGTGTATTTAATTTCTGTAATACCTGTATTGCCCCGTCAAATGTACCGGTTCCCCGTACTCGATCCATCTGATCTGCCCTATAATAAGGCAGGGAACATACAATTTCTACTTTCTGTCTGGCATAAAATTCAATCAAATGTTCATATTCCGGATTCAACAGAACTGTCAGATTGGTTCGCACGATTACATGACTACAGACTTTGCATGCCTCTGTAACAAGCCATTCAAAATCCGGATTCATCTCCGGCGCTCCACCTGTAATATCAATGGTCTGCACTTGTTGTTCTCTTGCAAATTGAATACAATCTGCCATCACTTCCCGGGACATCACTTCCGTCCGGTTCGGTCCTGCACACACATGACAATGCTTGCACGCCAGATTACAGACACGGCCAATATTCATCTGAAGCACATCCAACCTGTCTGCTGTATTCATCATCTCTGGATCAATCTGTGTCTGAAACACAGGTATCTGATCCAAATCATGAAAATCATTAATTATCTCATCCATAAAAACCTCTTCATATATCTGCTAGAATATCTCTTTTAGTATAGTGATACTATCTTTTACGACTTCCGGACAGAAATCAAATAACAATCCTTCATCCAGAATCTTCTGCATCTCTTCCGGCTTGGAAATATCATGCTTTAACAGCCCTTTACAATTACAGACAGCATATTTTTCCTGGAATTTCTGTAAAAATTCTGCACGTTTTGCATTCATAATATCCTTCTGCTCCATATGCTCCACTTCGCAATGTCCATATTTTAATCCAAGAACGATCATTGCTCCGACAACAGCACCACAAGTCTCACCAAGACCCATACCGCCGCCAAATGCTGCAGACATCTTGTAAGCTTCCTCTGTTGTAATTCCAAGCTCCTCTGCAAATGCTCCAACTACAACTTGTGAGCAATCAATTCCTTTCATAAATAACTCTGCAATTTCTTTTTTCTCCATAATATTTCTCCTTTCGTGTCATTTTCAAGAATATTTACGGCTCCAGATAGCCCCGTATATTTTTTAAGAAGTCCATATCCAGATATGCATTCAACTTTTTGAATGTGGATTCATTGAAAATCAACTTATCCGGCTGCTGGTATTGAACCCATGCCATAGCACACCATGTAATCCCGCGCAGACATGTGATTGGAATAAATGCATGAGTATGCTCCCGGATCATATCTGTCTTAAACCGATTTCCCACCGCTTTGATGTATGCATCAATAAACTTCTCCATCTCTTCTGAAGTAAGAATGACATCTGTCTTCCAGAATGTAGTCGTAGGTGCCAGGAAATGTCCCAGATCCTGGGCAGGATTACCAAATAGCGGCTTCTCCCAGTCAATCAGGTAATTGGACTTTCCTTTCCCGTTGATCAGGAGATTCGTAGAATTTAGTTCTGTATTAATGCAGCATTGATAACCACTTTCAAGCTGGATTTCTGCTTCCCGTTTCCAGCCAAGATCCAAAAGTTCACGGATATATGTTTTTTTCTCTCCATCTCCTAATGGTGATTCCAGATAGACCTTGAACATCTCCTCGCACTCCTCCAGAATCGCTTTCAATGGATTCTGTGGGTGTATAAGGATTTCTTCACTCTCTGGAATCGGGACACTGTGAATGTCTGCCAGACATGGGGCTGCCAGCATCAATTCTGTATGATAATCCATTGCATGACCCGGAAGGTATTCCATGACCAGAACGCCATGCTCCAATATTTTTTTGCTGCCATCTACATAAAGCACTTTTGGCGTCCTGCCAGAGCCTTCCATTAATCTTAACGCATGTGCTTCATATTCAATCTGATGCTCCAGATGCATCTGGCTTCCACAATTCACACGAAGTAGTAATTTCTTTCCTGTCACAGGGTGTGTAAATGCATAATTAATATTATACTCTCCCTGTGCCAGCAATTCGTAATTTTCCATCTTCTCTTTTGGCAATCCCAGTGCTTCTCTGTACTCTTTATTTTTCACATATTCTTCCAGACCTCTGATCCGCTCCATAGATTTTTTCCTCTACCTTGATATTTTTATTTCTTGAAATCCACTGCTATATTTTACCTTACGTCTCGGTACATCTTTGATATTCGGTCAATTGGTACCCCGTCCCGATACATCTTGCGAAGCCGATTCATTTTCCACATAACCTTAAGTTTCGGGATCGTCTTCTTTGGAAATCTGCGGTCAGATGTATAAATCCTGTGCTTTGCGATTCCAAGTTTTACGCCCATTTCCTTAAGAGTCAGTGAAAACTGATAATCCTCCATGATTGGAAGGTTCGGGAACATTCCCGCCTCAAAGAACAACTCCCTGTCTATGAAGATTCCCTGATCTCCAAACATGACCTTGCGGTCTTTGATCCGGTGATTGGAAATGACACGGCACGTCCACATAAAGAAATGCTTTGAATGAAATGCAATTCCAAAACACCCTGCCAGATGGTCTTTCATCACATAACGAATCTCCGCCAGCGGATGCTTCGGTAGCTCGCTGTCACTATGCAGGAAAAACAAAATATCCCCGGAACTTTCTTTTGCTCCCAGATTCATTTGATTTGCCCGGCCTTTTTCTGAATGAAGTACACGGAACCTGGAATCAATCATTGACAATGTCCGGTCTTTGCTTCCGCCATCTACAAAGAGAATTTCACATTTGTCCAAAAGAGGAATCAACTGTTTTTGCAGTGATTTTATCGTGGATTCTTCATTATAAATCGGAACAATAATAGAAATCTTCTGTTTTTTCAGAAGATAACGTCCAGTCTCACTTTTCTGCAATTCCAGAGTTTTACGCATCCGGTTTCGAAATTTACCAATATCTTCTTTCTCATCTATATCATGAAGCGTTCTTGCAAAACCAACTGTATAACCAGCCTCAAAAGCTGCTTTTGCTGTATTTTTCAAAACACTTGCATGGCTGTAAGTCTGTTTTTCAAACACCTCTCTCACTGGCTTCTTCATACCTACAAGATAATATCCACCGTCCTGCGTTGGTCCCAGAACAATGTCATGCACATCTAACAGACGAAATGCATAATCTAAATCTGCCTGCTTAATTTCCGGCACATCCGTTCCAATCAACACACAGGATCCATAATCTTTGGCAAGAACCCTCTGGATTGCCATGTACATTCTCTCTCCCAAAGATTCCCCCATCTGCGGAAAATAAATCTTGTCATCCCCAAATATATTCTTTAATGCAGCTCCTTTATTGTCCGGAGTGTAACAGATATAAAGATCCGCCTGTGTTTTTTGACATTGCCCGGCAATATCTTTCAAAAAGCAAGTGTGCAGCCCGGCACATTCCTGCGGCGAAAAATATGGCATCAGCCTTGTCTTTGTCTGCCCCGCCACCGGAACTCTTGTAAATACAATGATTGCTCTTCTCATCTTTTATCCCCATTCTTTTGTTGAATTGTCACCTGGTACGGAGTCATTTTTTTAACAAATGGAACTGTTCAGAGCCAACTTCCAAAATGCTACGCATTTTATACCTGTTTTTTGAAATTATGCTTGGCTCTGAACAGTTACAAATTATGTAAATTTCGTCTTCGCACGGTTGATCATGGATTTCTTCACATCCGGCTTTTCATAAGTCTTTAAAATCTCTGTCAGGAGATGTCTCACGTTCTGACAGCCTCCACGAGTCAGATTGCCGGAACAGGAAGCACAATAACTATATACTTTTTTCTCTCCTGCAAGTGCAGATGCCATGTGCTTTGCAATTTCCGGTTCTTTCACCGATGCACAGCCTCCAAGACCACAGCACTGTACTCCTTTTACCGATTCCAGACTTCCCTTCACGAATCGCTCTGCTGATGCAAGAATCTCTCTTTTCTCACGATCCGGACAAGGCAAAAATACTTTGCCGGACTCCAGATTCTTCTCACCGATCCCTAGTTCTTCAAGTTTTTCATAAATGTCTGTCACTTTAACCTTCAAATAGGGTTTCAAAAATGTATAACAGTTCGGGCAAAGCATGATAACCTCTTCCACGCCTCTTTTTTCAAACTCATCATTAATACGCTGTATAATTCTCTTTTCATCAACTTCCAGTCCAAGCTCCGCAATCGGCTTTCCACAACAGTCATAGGCAACTCCGATTCCATGTTCTTTCAGAAGCTTCACAAGCTTCTTCATTGTCTTTGGATAAAAAGAAGGAAAATTACACCCTGGGAAAAGGATGCATTTTCCAGTTGCATTACGATAATTTTTATAGATATAATCTTTCTTTTCTTTTAAGAGCATTCCATACCCTTTTTCGCGAAATGTCCCTTCTGCCTCCCGGACATTTTCCCGGCGAAGCTTTAGAATATAATCCCTCCCGTCAATCCCAATCGGGCAGACTTCTGTACATTTTCCACACAAAAAGCAATGATAAGATAATTCCTTCAGCTTTTCAGTGTCCCCAATATCAATGCCATATTTTTTCAGAAACTCACAATGCTTCTGACAGACATGGCAGTGTATACACTCTGACACATCATTTTTACTCTTCAATTTGTTCCTCCTGCACATAATGCTTCTTCAAAAATGCACCAAGCCCCATAACAACTACCGCCAGTACAAGTGCAATCCCTATATAAAGGATCCGGTTCTCTTTGTCTGCAAGTCCGGCTGTTCCAACCGTATACATAGCCGTTCCTGGCAACATAAAAATCAGAGAACATATAGAATATGTGGAGAATTTAATATCTGTTACCCCGTAGGCAAAATTCTGAAGATTGTATGGAAACAACGGGACCAGTCTTGTAATCATAAGAATAAAAATCTCGTTACTTCCCGTCTCATCAAACAGCCATTTTTTCAGATATTTATTTTTCATTGCCATCGGTTTGATACTGTCCTGAAGGAAAAATCGTCCCACAACAAATGCGACCATTGCTCCAAGCGTTGTCGCAACTGAGCAACAGATCGTTCCAAGTACCGGTCCAAATACCAGCCCCGCAATAATTGCAAATGTCACTCCCGGAAGTGCCAGAACAACACAACTTACAATCGTAAGCACTGTGTAGATCAACACCGCCAGAAGAAGATTATCCTGTACCATATTTTCCAAAAATTTCAAATTCTCTGTATTTCCCAGGTAGGCAGACCACCCGAAAATGTGATTGAGTACCAGAATCACAACAATAATTCCGATAAATATCCACATTTTTTTATTTTTCATTCTTCGTTATCCCCACTGCAATACCATTTCTCACAATCTGCATCAATGTAGCCGCCCCAAAAAGCGGCATTAAAAAGTAATATGCCGCAAGTGTTTCGATGGACTTAAATATTGTTATCCCAAGATAGACAATTCCCAGTACTGACATCGCCATGATCATAACCAGATCAATCTTTCCCAGCATCTCTTTTTTCTTTGTATATCCGGCAATAATCAGCACAATCAGCACAATTGCCACAACTACTGTAATATACTTTACTATACCATAAACCGCATTTTTCTGAAACTGCATATTGTGATAATTCACCCAGCGGAGCATGCCTAACTTCTTCTTTGTAAAGTACTGGATTGCATAAGCTCCAATCAAAAAAGCAATGGTCAGTAAATCAAAAAAAATGTAACTTATTTTTTTCATATTTCCTCCATAATACTGCTAAACGCTGTCACCGGAACCCAGTGACAGCGCTCATTTTTTTATTACTTTTCATTAATCTGATACTTTACTCCAAGTTCAGTACCGGATTATTTTGCAGCTTTTCCTGTCGGAAGCTCTCCAACTGTTGTATGCTGGCAGTCAGCACTTGCAGGATCACCAACCTGTACCGGATAGTCATCGTGCATTAACCACTCATACCATCCACCATCGTATACAGAAGTGTTATCGTATCCATTCTCATAAAGCACAAGGAATGGTACCGTTGCTCTCCAGCCTGTTCCACAATAGAATGCAAGGTGATTATCTAATGTAAAGTCACAGTCTTTCCAAACTTCTTTCAGTCCGTCCAGATCTTTTACAGTTCCGTCATCGTTCGTGAAGTCTGCAACATCTGCTGCAGTCTTGGCACCTTTTCCCCATACAGCTCCATCCGGCTCACCGGCTTTGTCCATATAGTTATATCCACTCGTCTTTCCAAGCCACTCTTCTTCACTTCTGATACTTACTAATTTGAAGTTGTCATCATTGGCAAGTTTATCTTTTGCTTCTTCGATAGATGTCCAGTACTCTGGATGAGCTGGTACAGTTGTTCCGAAATCTTTTGCTTCTGCTCCTTCATTTGCCTTTGTTTCTGTCTCGTATCCGGCTTTCTCCCATGCATCGATTCCACCATTTACAATCTTGACATCCTCAACACCAGCCCAGATATAAGCATAGGCTACACGCGCTGTTCCGGAAATATCTCCACCGTAAAGAACAACCTTTGTATCTTTTGTGATTCCGTGAGAAAGAAGATTCTTCTCAACCTCGTCTGCTGAAAGAAGATTGTATGCACCTTCCTCAGATCCTGTAGCATCCTCTACTTCAACATCACCGACATAAATTGCTCCTGGAATGTGACCTTTCTGATATGACTCACAATCCTTTGCATTATCACTGTAAGCTACCTCTGCAACTACTACATCCTCATAACCTTTCTGGTTACCATCCATAGCACTCTTTAACCACTCTGGTGTTACATATACAGTTCTCTGCTCTACAGCCTCAACATCTTTTGTCTCTTCTTTTGTATCTTTTGCTGTTTCTGTCTTAGTCTCAGACTTTTCATCTGATTTTGAGCTTGATCCGCATCCAACTGCAAGAGATGCAACCATTGCTGCACTTAAAAGTACCGCTAATACTCTTTTTTTCATTGTACGTTCCTCCTTATAGCTGTTGTGGAATCCGTCATGACAACATCTTCCAATTCTTTTATGCATGTCCAAATTGGAACATTTTTCGTTCCATGCCATACTATTGGCGTATTCTATCAATCACAATTTACTCTGTCACGAATGCAGCAGATACGTCCCCGTCTTTTGCACCATTCTCAATGATGTAAAGGTTATCTAAATCAAAGCCAGCGTCTTTCAGGATAGAGATTCCTGTCTTAGCACACTTGTTTCCGCTGTAGCAAAGAAGATATACTTTCTTGGAAGAATCCATCTTCTCTGTTGCCAGTTTGTACATAGCTGTCTGAGCATCTGCACTTTCAATCTCTTTTAATCCGCACTGGAAAGATCCTTTTAAGTGTCCTGCTTTGTATGTATCATCATCACGAACATCCAGAATCTGAACATCTTTGTCATCTACTGCTGCAACTGCATCTTTTCCAGATACATACTGCCAGTCGATGTTCTCTTCTGTACGGTCTGTTGTAAGAGCTCCGCTTACGTCAGCAAGTGCTTTTGCTCCACCCTCTACTGTGTAGATAGATGTTGACTCGATTCCTGCATCTCTTAATACACCTGTTGCTTTTTCAGCTCCACGCTTACCACTGTTACAGATGATGTAGATATCTTTTCCATCGTTCAGGTTCTCTTTTGCGTAATCTGTCATAGCGTCAACTAAGGAATCATCCTCTAATGGGAAGATTGGGCACCACTCAGAATTCTTAACTCTTCCAGTCACATAGTTATCCCACTCTCTTACATCGAGTACGTGAACTCCGTCAGCTTTCGCTGTATCCTCAGCAGATACATACTGATACTCATCGTCTGCCAACTCTTTTTTCTCCTCTGTTTTTGTATCTGTAGACTCTGTCTTTGTCTCAGATTTTGTGTCAGAACTGGAGTTTGATCCGCATCCTACAACCATAGATCCTGTCATTGCTGCTACTAATAATAATGTTACGACTCTCTTTTTCATGTTTTTAATCTCCTCAAATGTTTTATTTTAATTTTTAGAACTCTAATTTCTTTACGATGTTTTTCATCTGTACACCGTGAACCAGACTTGCACCGCCACGGATTGCTGCTGCCACATGGACAGCCTCTGTCATCTGCTCTTCTGTTACTCCCTTATTCAGACAGTCATTGGTATAAGCATCAATACAGTATGGGCACTGTACCGTGTGTGCCACAGCAAGTGCAATGAGAGATTTCTCTCTTGCTGTCAGTGCACCTTCTTCAAACACTGCATTATAGTAGCTGAAGAACTTCTCTGCTAACTCCGGTGCTTTTTCCCCAATGGTTCCAAACTTCGCCAGATCTTCCGGATTGTAGTAAGTATCCATTTCATATCCTCCCTTTTTCTTTTTTGGACTGCCGGTCCATATATATTTTTCTCAGCATAAAGATCAGTGCCGAGAGGGCAAACAAAATCATAAGCGCGGTCACAAATAACTTTGCACCGCCGGTCAACATGCCGCCAACGTAAGAGTACACAATTGTTGCCGGAAGCTGTCCGATTCCTGTTGCAATAAAGAATGACATAAATGACATAGATGTCAGTCCTGCCGCATAACTTACAATATCGAACGAAATAAATGGAAGCAGACGGCAGATCAGGATTGTATTCTTTCCATATCGTTCAAAAAATGTATCAATCTGAGCCAGTCCGCTCTTGCTTGTAAGTTTCTCTGCCACATCACGTCCCAGAATTCTTGCAATGTAGAAACATACAGCCGCTCCTGCCATAGCACTTGTCCAGGAAAGGATTGCTCCCTGCCACCATCCAAACAGATTCGCATTTGCGAATGTGAGCAAAAATGCCGGAAGCGGTGCTGCAATGGACTGAAAGATCATCAGTAAAAATGAGATTACAGCCGCATATGCTCCATAAGATGCCACAAAATCACGTACAACCGTAAAGTCTCCGCTTGCAAACATGGCAAATACCTTGTTCATCATTTTATTGACACCTGGGACTAAAAAATACACAGCGACTGCTGCAATCACTGCGATTAATAATACAACTTTCCCCAGCCAGTTCTTTTTCTCTTTCATATCTTTAAAATTCCCCTCTGAAATATGTAATGTCTGTTCATTTTATCAACAACTTTCTAACACGTCAAATTTATAATCTTTAACAACTCTATGTTATAAATCAGTTACGTTAATAGTACCTTTTTGTACTATTCTCGTCCAATTGTTTTTATTAATATTTTCTATTAATTATTAATTCTATCTATATATTCCTATAATAGGAAAAGTATGTTTTATTATTTTTTCATATAAAGTTCTGATAAAAATACAGAAACCTCTATCACGCTTTCTTTTTATTGCATTGATAGAGGTTTCCAATTACATACTATTCATTTCACATTTTGTTACAAAATAAAGCTTATTACTGTACCAATTCCGGATTGGACACACTGACTTTATGGTCATACCATTTACCCTTTGTTCCAACCAATGCCAGATCAAATTCATCGTCCAGTGTCGGTACCGGTACGTCAAAGGAATATACTTCCTTTGGCGCGGAACCATCAGAATAAGTAATCTCTGTTGTCTCTGACGGATCAATAAGATCTGCCCCGTCTTTCTGTGCATCTTCTGCTGAGCCTAAGAATAACTGTACGATATTTTTAGAATTCAATGTAATATGTACTGTCATCTTACCATCTTTAACAGTCAGCGTTGCTTTTCCGTCATTATAGTCCGGATTCTCGTGGAACATACCGCTGTCTGTATTAAAATCTACCTTATAAGTTCCATCTTCCAGCTCAGGCTCCTTCGCATCTTTGCTGTCAGTCTTTGCTTCTGACGCATCATCTTTGGAAGCTTCTGTTTTTGTGTCATCTTTCTTATCCGTATTACTTCCGCATCCGGCAAGCATTGTCATTGCCATACTGGCGGAAAGTAATAAAACTAATAATTTCTTTTTTAACATGTCCATTCTCTCTTTTCTAATTATTTTTCTTTATAATTGTACTCTGAAAATCTGACCTGTCAACTATTTAGCTTCAATTGCAGCTTTTGTATGTGCTACATAAATCTGCTGAATTGCATCAATCTCTCCAAGACCTGCAATCTGTGATTCTACACTGTCAAATGCTTTTGACGCTTCAAACTGGCTCTTCCATGAATCATCATCGTCTCCTGCCATATCATTGTTCGCATGATCTCCTGCAACAACCATCAGTGGACGAAGGATTACTTTCTTATATCCGGCCTCTTTGATTTTCTCAATGACTGCCTGACACTCTGTATCTTCCGGCTCACCTTCTACAGTTCCGATAAATACATTCTTATATCCAAGCTGCTCAATCTGTGTCTGCATCTGATCATAACTTACATTTGCAACGTGTGAAGTTCCATGTCCCATGAATACAAATGCGGTTCCATCTTCGGCTGCTGCATCAATGCTGTCATAGTTTGCTGTCTTAACTGCTTCGTCTGTGATTGCTTTTGCAACTGCTTCTTTGTCTGCATTGATAACTGTTGCATCTGCTCCAACTTCGCCGAGAAGAGGCTCAGCAATCTTTACAGATTCAAATTTATCTTTATATTTTTCCACTGTCTCTGATAACTCATCATACTCTGCGCCATGCATCAGATGTGTCGGCTGAACAACAAGGTTTTTAA
Organism: Dorea sp. 210702-DFI.3.125; assembly: GCF_020560945.1. Taxonomy (NCBI): domain Bacteria; kingdom Bacillati; phylum Bacillota; class Clostridia; order Lachnospirales; family Lachnospiraceae; genus Dorea; species Dorea sp. 210702-DFI.3.125. The sequence continues at coordinate 22,632 of NZ_JAJCNF010000002.1, read as the reverse complement.
CTCCATTGTCTACTGCACGCTCCAGCGCCTGCTCCATGTTGTCGATCTTCTCATCATCACGGGCCTGTACGTGATTGATGATGATCTGAGCTGTAAATGCTCTTCTTACTGACCAGTCTGGATTAGCAGCCTGAAGTGCTTTCTCAATTCCACCGATATCTTTTGTACGGCTGTCATTGAATGATGTACCAAAACTTACAACAAGAAGTTCATTCTCACCAATCTCGTCCTGATTTAACGGATCATCTTTCGAAGCGTCACCTGTATCTCTTCCGAAGTAATCAGGATCTGCGTTTTCACCTTCTACTAATTCTTTTTGGGCATCTGTTAATGCGTCCCAGGCTTCCTTAGCTTCTTTGCACTGTTCATCTGTCTTGTCAGTTCTCTCCTGAACATAGATATCATCAATCAGTTTTGCCACCTTGTCTGCTGCCACCTGATCGCTGTCCTCCTTCGTATTCTCTGTCTTTGCATCACTCTTTGCGTCAGAACTTCCTGAATTTCCTCCACATCCTGCAAGCAGAGACATACTCATAGCTGCAGTAAGTAATACGACTACCAATTTTTTCTTCATCTTTCCATCCTCCATTTTTTTCTAAGATACAAAATAATTTTTCCGGAGGTTTTTTATTACATAAAAATTCATATAATAAAAAATCCCTGCCATTAAAAAATGAACAGAGAGTACGCAAAACAAACTATTGACGAAATTATCTTCCTTCCGTCAAATAGCCTTTCTATGTATTTCGTACTGCCAGTTCCTCGTGGCCTGAACAAATATGTTCCTGTACTGTGAAAGGCAGGTATCCCGGCTTATTGCTCAGGCGCTATAAAATCAGCCTTCCCGGTCTCCCAGTGGCATGTAGGATTCAAAGCTCGCAAAATACGGTGACGAGTTCGTACAGGATTCACACCTGTTTCCCTTTTCACCAGCCAGATAAATAACTTTTTATAATATCTTTCTCTGACTGACACCTCACGCATTTTTTATTCTTTTGTATCTTTAACTATTACTTTTACAATCTAACACATCTGATAATTACTGTCAATACATCAGCCTGTCAGACTGTATTCCATATTGGTTTCTCACTTCCATTACGGTCGGGATAAAATCCGGTCGATTTCTCTGGAAGCCTCACTCTTTGTCAGTGTATGTATGTCCATTTCCATAGAAATATTCTTCTGTTGCATAAGCCTTGTGAGAAATGCGATCTGTTTTGCGGTTATCGGTTCTTTTTTCTTCACTTTATATGCCAAGGGCTGTGGTTTAAAAACCTTCGGTTCCTTTTCCTCATAAAAATGCGCCATAGACTGATACAGTTTTGCGGTTGCCAGAGCATCATGATATGCACGGTGCGCCGCTGCATTTTCGATATGATAGTATTCGCAGAGTGCGCCAAGCTTTCTGGATGGGAGGTCTGCATGAACAACTTTGGCAATCTTAAGTGTATCAATTCCCATATGATCATAGGTGTAACCAAGTTCTTTTGCTTTTGTCTTCACAAAGCTGAAGTCGAACTGCACATTATGTCCAATCAGCGTATCCTGTTCGCAGAATTCAAGGAACTCCGGCAATACTTCGCCGCAGTTCCCTGCTCCTTCTACCATATCATTTGTAATTCCGGTCAGTTGCGTAATCATCGGAGGTATCCCGGCCTCCGGTTCAATAAAACGAATAAAACGGTCAACAACTTTTCCTTCCCGTACTTTCAATGCACCAATCTCAATAATCTCATTGTGCTCCGGGCTAAGTCCAGTCGTCTCTATGTCAAATGCAACATATGATTTTAACATCTTACTTGTCCGTCTCTTTCTCATCCATTGCTCTTACTTTGTCATTTGCATACAATACGCCGCGCATACAGCCATTGCCTTTCACATCTGGATAACCTTCCTCATTATAACAGACTGTAATCACACAGCCATTGCGACAACCAGTACAAGTAAATTTCAAATCTGACATTTTCTCTTCCTCCCCCGCGCCTTTGCGGACTGATGCATGATTCATTTTTTTCGCTACCCACGGATTTTTTTGTGCTATGCACTTCTTCAATCCTTAATATTACTAGTATAACATTTTGTTCATTTCTTAACAATGTACATATCTACCCATTTTGTCTATATTTACAAATTATTTTTCGTATTTTTATCTAAAATAGACAATGATTTTTCTTGTTTTTAATATTATACTGTACTTTAGATAAAAAGGTTAATTATTTTAAAAGGAGAGGTAATCATGAACGAAGTATTGAATAACATTTATACTCGAAGATCTATTCGTAAATTCAAAGAGCAGGACGTTCCAAAGGATCTCGTAGATGAGATTGTCAAAGCAGGAACTTACGCTCCAAGCGGCAAGAACTTACAGACATACCGATTCTATGTAATGCAGAATGCAGATTCTATTAAGAGTCTTCAGGATGTTGTAGCAAAGGGAATGGAGAACCCTGCTTACACATTATACGGAGCAAAGACAATTGTACTTGTTGCATGTGAGAAAGAAGCTGTCAACGGAGTCAGCGACTGCTCATGCGCGATTGAAAATATGCTTCTTGCAGCACACTCACTTGGACTTGGTGCATGCTGGATCAACCAGTTAAAATACTGTGGAGACAAAGCAGAAGTTGCTGATTACCTGGAAGGTCTTGGAATTGACAAAGACATGCAGGTTGTCGGAATGGTAGGAATGGGATATCCTGATGAAGAGCGCGAGGCTGCTAAGAGACAGGACGATCTTGTTACATATTTGAATTAGTTTTAGTTTCTTTGCATATAGAAATGGAGAGTGGTTTTGTTCCACTCTCCATTTTCTTATTCTCATACCAATGATATGTTTTCATTTTCTAAAATTCAAGAATGCCTCGACAATCTATAATTCTACAGATATGTTCTGCTTTTCTATTCCATGTTTTTCGGCATAACCGGTCAGGAATAATGTCAACGCTCCATCTCCCGTTACATTGCAGGCTGTTCCGAAGCTATCCTGAAGTGCGAAGATTGCAAGCATCAATGCTGTACCATCATCACCAAATCCAAGAACGCCTGTAATGAGTCCCAATGATGCCATTACCGTTCCTCCCGGAACTCCAGGGGCTCCAATGGCGAAAATCGCAAGCAGGACGCAGAACAGTACCAATGTCTGAATATCCGGTAATGTTCCATATAATACCTTGGACACGATCATACAGAAAAATACTTCTGTCAATACGGATCCGCACAGATGGATATTTGCAAACAGCGGCACACCAAAATCCACCATATCTTCTCTTAAAACTTTAGATTTTCTCGCACACCGAAGCGCAACTGCAAGTGTTGCGGCAGAAGACATCGTTCCAACTGCTGTAATATAAGCCGGTCCATAATGCTTTACGACTTCAATTGGATTCTTTCCAGAATAGACTCCTGCTACAACATACAGCACTGTCAGCCAGATATAATGTCCGATCATAACGATTACGACCGCACTGACAAATACCGGAAGCTGCTTTGTAATAGTTCCATCATATGATAAACAAGTGAATGTAAATGCAATAAACACTGGAAGAATTGGAATAATAATCTTTGACACAATTGCAAGTACAATATTTTGGAACTCATCTAAAATAGTAATGATCGTCTTTGCTTTTGTCCAGATTGCCGCAAGTCCGATTAAAATGGAAAATGCAAGAGCACTCATGACATTCATAATCTGCGGAATAGTCAGACCAAAAACATCTTCCGGCAATTCTTTTAAGCCTTCAATCTCTGACACAACCGGAAGATTCGGAATAATTGCATATCCAGCTCCCATAGAAAGAAGTGCTGCCAGTACGGACGACGTATATGCAACCATAAGTGCAACTCCAAGCATACGTGACGCATTATTTCCAAGCTTTGTAATAGACGGTGCAATAAATCCGATGACAATTAACGGTACTACAAAGTTAATGACCTGTCCCAGAATATTCTTTAATGGGACAACAACACTCATTACATTTTCCGGGAAAATCTGTCCAAAGATAATTCCAATAACAATACCAATCAATAATTTCACCGGAAGACTGCTAAATATTTTTTTCATACCCTACCTCACTCATTCTTCATGCTTAATAAATTTCTTCTATGTATAAATCATTCTACTTTTATCCCAATAAAGAAATTTATTAGTTGAAAATATTATGTTTATTATACAGTTGTCAAATATGTTTTGTCTACTTTTATCTTAGAAAAAGCAATTTCTTATAATAGAAAAAAGGCACATCCTTTCGGATATGCCTTAAATTCAACGTGCGCGAGAAGATTCGAACTCCCGACCTTCTGGTCCGTAGCCAGACGCTCTATCCAGCTGAGCTACGCGCACATTACTGTGTTCCGTTTCTCTTGTGTCCCTCACAGCAAAATCTATTATAGCGTAGGTCCCCCTGGTTGTCAACAAGTTTTTTCAACTTTTTCAAACTTTTTTCACTGGAATTTTTCCACTCTTTTTTCTCTCCAGCACATTTGCCGCCATCGTGATTGCAAATGCACATCCCATTGCAGCAATCATAGCCACTGCAAATGCCGGGCCTTTTCCTTCATTTGCCATAAACGGAGCAAGCACTGCCGGCACATAAGCGGTTCCTTTTACATTGAACAGTCCTACGATTGCTCCACCTACAGTTGCACTTGCCAGCGCTCCGGCAAAGACAATCTTGTTTGAGAACATGAATGGATAAGATGCCTCCACAAATGTTCCAAAACAGATATTGATAATGCAGCCTGGAAGTGCTACAGCCGCCTCACCTTTCTGCTTCGGCAGAATAATATTGGCAAGTGTGATTCCTGCAGATACCATGACAAGTCCTGTCATATCAATAGCTCCAAGGAAACTAAATCCCATTTCTTCCATTTCCAATAGTACAATCGGAAGAATTGCCGCATGGTAAACACCTCCAATAATTGCCGGCCAGATCAGAAGTCCTGCTACCGCCCCTGCAAGGAGGGCATTGTAATCAATACACATGTTGATCAGAGAACAGATACCATTTCCAATCCATAATGCTACAGGTGCAATAAGGAATTTTCCCACCAATCCAGCTGCCAGTCCACCAAGACCTCCCGAAGCAATATTAACTGTCGTACCCGGCACATTGTGACGGAAACAGAACACACTGATATAGTAAGCAAGCACACCTGCCAGGATTCCGATGATCAGTCCTCCCAGGATTCCTCCATCCACTGCCAGAATGCCGGCTACAATACCTGCAACAACTCCCACTTCATCAAGACCGGAAACCTGCTTAGCTGCAATTGCACAAATAACGATTGGAATTGAATTTACAAGTGTATCAAATACATCTGACAGACTTCCACATCCTGGAATCTTGCTGCACGCCAGACAAAGTGCCATGGCAATAAATGCCGGAAGACTTGTCATCATAATTCCGCGGAAATTAATGCGCTTCCATATATTTCCTTCTGCTTTTGATGCTGCATTTTCCCCTGTATTACCAATGACTGGCATATATTTAATTTTCCAGTATTTTGCAAGTGCTGTCGTAAATGCAACGGCTCTTGTACGATTCGTTGTTCCTGTTGTTCCAGATGCTGACAGAACATTACATCCCATGTTCTGCGTGAGCGCGACACCACTTCCGCCCGTTCCGGCCATCGGAATCTTCGTTCTTGCGCAGGCTTCCATTGCCTGTCTGTTAGCCCCGTCCGGACTGGCACTGACAAACATTACACCGTCAATTTCACCGTCATCAATCTTCTTCGCAAGTTTTGCGTCCACCTTCGCAGCTTCTACATTAACCTCTGTTAAAGTCCCCTGAAATACTGCCTGTACTTCTGTTCCATTCCATGTATATAAAGTTGCCGGACTGTCCGGTCCCACATTATCCAGACTGCCAGATGCCAGTACATACTGTACAAATGTGATCTCCATGTCTGCTGCCTTTGTCTGTCCGCATATTTCTTTCATCATTGCCGGCAGATTGTTCCCACCTTGTTTATATAGATTTCCACCACTGCTTCCTATAAATGCAATCTTTTTTCCCATTCCTTTATGTCCTTTCAGATTAAATCATATCATCATGCTACCTCGCTAACATGGTAGCGTGCTAAAGCAATGAAATAAGCTTACCATTTTCGAATGTATTTGTAAAGAGGAAAATATTATGCTACTATAAATATCTGGATTATTAAAACTATTATTTTAACGCAACATGAAAAAGGAAGAAACACTATGACTAAAAAGATTGCTGTAATAAATGATTTATCCGGATTTGGCCGTTGCTCACTGACAGCCGCAATTTCCGTCATCTCAGCCATGGGAATTCAAGCCTGTCCGCTTCCAACCGCAATTTTAACCGCGCAGACCGGATATCCGCACTATTACCTCGATGACTATACAGATAAAATGGATATTTACCGCCAGGAATGGCAGAAAATGGGACAGCATTTCGACGGTATCTACACCGGATTCGTCGCAAGCGAAGCACAAATTGATCAGATATTCCATTTCATAGATACATTTTATACATCAGATACATTTCTTCTCGTGGATCCGGTCATGGGAGATGATGGTATAAAGTACGATATGTTTACACCGAAGTTACTGGAAAAAATGAATGCGCTGGTCGGGGAAGCGGATATTATCACTCCTAATCTGACAGAGCTCTGCCTTCTGACTGATGCAGATTACGATGCAATCATAGATATTGCAGATACTCGTATTCTCATCGATGTGATTGGTGAATTAGCCTCCACACTTCTGCCACCGGATTCTGATAATTCAAATACATTGGATAGCAGGCAGACTTCCAAAAAAGAAAAAGAGATTATTGTAACCGGCATTCATTGTAAGAATGAACATGGGCAGAAAATGATGGGAAATCTGTACGTTTCCAAAGACACTCGAAAATTATTTGCATTTCCACATGTCGGAGGCAGTTATTCCGGAACCGGAGACCTCTTCGCTTCCTGCATTGCAGCCGGAAAGTGTCGTGGCGATGGTATTCCAGAACTGATCCAGTTATCCGGAACATTTTTAGAACAGGCAATCAAAGATTCCGCCGAAGAAAATGTACCTTATCCAGACGGAACAAACTATGAAAAATATTTGTATATGTTGATAAAAAAATAGAGTCCTGACACTCTGAAAAAATTAGGCAAGTGTCGCCGTTAATCAAAGATGGATATGCATACTTTTATTTTCTCAAATGTATAAAAAATTTTGCAAATTGTTTTTCTCTATGTTATAATGGCGTCATGCAGCGATGGTCGAGTTGGCTGATGGCATCTGCCTCGAAAGCAGAAGAACCGCAAGGTTCCGGGGGTTCAAATCCCTCTCGCTGCGTTTTTAGCAGAAAGTATTATATTAGCTTTCTGCTTTTTATCCGTAAAAATCCTTCCGGCAAAACAACCGGAAGGCTCCTCTTTTTTGAATACGTTTTAAATCTTTCTGAAACTTACTGGTCGGCTTTAGTGTGTATTTCATGAAAGTAAATGCTCCATCATTTTATCCACATCTGTATAAGACTTCCCAAGAGATGGATTCTTCTTCATTTCTTCTACTTCTCTTAATGCTGAAAGCGTTTCACTGTTCGGCGTTTCTTTTGTAATTTCAAATGGTATTCCTTGTTCTCTGATTGCCTGTTTTACAAATATTGTAAATGCTGTTGTTAAATTCATTCCTAAATCATTAAATAACTCTTCTGCCTGCTTTTTTAAAGCATCGTCCATTCTGATTGATACATTTGCCATAAGTTTCACCCAACTTTCTATAATGGTATATTGCAACGCATTGTCAATACACCGTATTATATCTCCTTATTTTGAAAGATATGCAAAAGAATTAAGCTATTTCTATATTTTCATCAGATTTTCTTAAGAAATTTTAGAAACATTTCCATTTTCTGACACAAGGCATTCACAATTCTCCATTATAATGGACTTATCAATTGAAGAAGACGGTAGTCGTACTTGCAGAAAAGCCAGACATGGCAAATGTACACTATGCCCTCCAAAATGTCGGCTTACTGCTCACAATCAGGTATGATTACCGGACTTCGCCCAACAACAATTAAAATTTACATAGATAAAATGTTCAAACCCTTTCAAAAAAGAACCAGCACTTTCAAAAGTGTTGGTTCTTTTTTATTCCTGTTTCTTACTGCTCTCTGAATGTAATCTCTCCTGTGGAGGCATCCATGCCATCCACAATTGCCAGTGACTCCAGACGGTATCCAAGATTACGAATCACTGTTCCCCCACTCTGGAAACCTTTCTCAATTGCGATTCCGATTCCTTCTACTGTTCCACCTGCAGACTTTACAATCTGGATCAGTCCCTGAAGTGCACAGCCATTTGCAAGGAAATCGTCAATGATCAGTACGTGATCTTCCTCACTTAAGAACTTCTTCGCAACGATTACCTGGTTCTTGCATTTGTGGGTAAATGACTCAACTTCTGCAGTGTACATCTCTCCCTCGATGTTGATACTTTTTGATTTTTTTGCAAATACGACCGGAACTCCGAAATGCTGTGCTACAACACAGGCGATTCCGATTCCAGATGCCTCAATTGTAAGAATCTTATTGATTGGTCTGTCCGCAAATCTTTTTTTGAATTCAGCACCCATCTGATCAAATAATTCTATATCCATCTGATGATTCAGGAAACTGTCCACCTTTAAAACATTTCCCTCTTTTACGATTCCATCTTTTACAATTCTTTCCTCTAAAAAGTTCATCACAGATTACTCCTTTGTTCCATTTCAGTTCATTTGGAAATTATTATACTCCTTTTCTTCATGAAATGCATCAAAAATTTGTTTCTGTCGCTTATTTTATGAATTTCAAAAATATTTTAGAATTTTATTCTACTTTCAATGCATTCGGATATATTTTCTTAAGCCGGACATCATCAAACTTTTGATCCATAGTTTTCTGCCAGCTATGTGTTGCTGCTGATACAGTCTCCAATAGCCAGCCAAAAAAACTGGTACAAAAAAAGAGCCAGATTAATTCATATCCTGAGTACATATACTTCTCCTTTTCTTTCGTTTTCGTATTTGTATGAAAATCCCCACTTCTACAAGTAGTAACTTCACATACGTCAAATCTGAACTTAAAAGAAATATTAGCATATTTCACTTTGGAAATCTATGTTCTGGCTCTCTCTTATTGTATATTCAGGGGTTTACATATATTTTTTCACGATTTCATGCATTTGGCCCCACTTTTTCTCCATATCGCTGACCAGCTTGAACTGTGTTCTGCACCGATCCAGATTATGTTCCTCTCGATGGATCTTGAAGTATGTATCTCCCTGCAGATAATCTGTCAGGAAACGCATACCACATTCAAATGTCATGACCTTTGCTCCCATCGGCAAAAGTTCCATCTCCCGTTTTGTCAGCTTGCCATTACAGCCTTCAATGAATCCTTTTGTAAACAAATCAAAAAGCTCCATACTGCATTCAACCTTAGACAGATCTTTTTCATCTTCTGCACCTGTACTTGCCCCGAAACGAATGGCGTCACCGAAATCATTCACAGCAAGTCCCGGCATAACAGTATCCAGATCTATCACGCAGATTGCCTTGCCTGTCTTATTGTCAATCATAATATTGTTAAGCTTTGTATCATTGTGTGTAACACGAAGCGGAATCTCTCCCTTTGCCTGAAGGTTTGAAAAACAGCATGCTACATCTTCATGGTCCAACACAAACTGAATTTCTTTCTTAACACCAGCCGCACGGCTCTTAATATTTGTTTCTACCGCTCTTTTAAAAACCTCAAATCTTGCCTTCGTGTCGTGAAATCCTTCAATTGTCTCAAACAATGTATCGGCCGGATAGTCTGCCAAAAGATTCTGGAAATTTCCAAATGCCATTGCTGCCTGATAGAACTGATCCGGATTCTCTACCTGATCATAACTGCTCGCATCTGTAATAAAAATATAGGATCTCCAGTAATCTCCAAACGAATCCTGATAATATGGTTTTCCATCCAATGCCGGAATTACATTCAACGTTTCTCTGTCTGGATCCCCTCCTTTTTTTATAATTTTTTCGCGAAGATAGGAAGTCACTCCAAGAATATTCTCCATAAGCTCTACAGGGTTCTTGAATACATTTTTATTCATTTTTTGAAGAATGACCTTCAAAATCCCCATGCGTTTTACTTCAAATGTCAGCAAATATGTATCATTAATGTGTCCATTTCCAAATGGTATATCCTGGATCAATCTTCCTTCATATTGAAAATGTGCAATTGCTTCTGCTTTCTGCGTTCTGACTGCCTGTGTCATAATACTTCCTCCCGGTTTTATTCAAAAATCCTTCTACTTATTATTGACATCTTTTATCACTTGATTATTGTAGTATAAATTTGTACAAAAATCTTTATCATATTTCACTCATAATTTATATTATCTGCTTCTATTTCTTGCAATTTTTAATATATACGTTATAATTATTTATAACATTTGTACAAAAAATACAATTGCGCAAAGGAGACTTTAACATGGCATACAATGGATTTTTACCGGAGAATGTAATCAACATCGGTAAAATATACAGTATTCATTATTTTGAATACATGAGCGATTTTTCATTCGAAGGGGAAAGCCACAATTTTTGGGAATTTATCTGTGTAGATAAAGGAGAAGTTGAAGTGACCGGCGGTGATAAGAAGTTTATTCTTCACAAAGGTGAAATTGCTTTTCATGAACCTAATGAATTTCATAATGTTACAGCTACTGGAACGATCGCACCGAATCTGATTGTTATCTCTTTTCAATGTGATGATAATGCTATATATTATTTTCGCAAAAAAATTTTGAAGATGGATGACGTAGAACGCAATCTTCTGGCAAGCATTATTTTTGAAGCCAGACATACCTTCCAATGCCGGCTGGATGATCCATATCTTCAGAATATGCCGCTTAAACAGCCACCTGACATCTTCGGCTCACAGCAAATGATCCGTCTGCTAATAGAACAGTTTTTAATCCACCTTGCAAGACGTTACTCAGCCTCTTACACCAGCGTTGTCCGTCCAAAAGTCACTATGCCTGCAACCAAATCAACAAAATCCAAAAATGACATTGAAGTCTACAGTCTGGTCACCGAATACATGAAAGAACATATTCGTTCTCATGTCACTATTGAACAAATCTGCAAGGACAACCTGGTCGGCAGATCACGACTGCAGAAGATATTCAAAAATCAATGTGGACTTGGCATCATCGACTATTTTTCGAAGCTGAAGATCAACTCTGCAAAAGAACTGATCCGCTCCAGACATATGAATTTTACACAGATTTCCGATTACCTTGGATATACCTCCATTCATTACTTCTCAAGACAATTCAAAAAAGAAACTGGAATGACACCGTCTGAATATGCATCTTCAATCAAGGCAATGTCAGAAGGGAAGTTTGAGGAAAATTAGTGGAAAATAAAACAGAACATTACTAAAAAGCAAAGGAATCTGTGTGCGAATCATCAGTTAATTTTTGATAGCTGGATTCGGAAACAGATTCCTTGCCTTATATAATATTCTTTTTATGTCTCTAACCTTTAATTCCTCCGGTAATTCCTCCGATCAATTTCTCTGACAGGAACAGATACAGGATAAATGTCGGTGCAAATACAATAATTACTGCTGCGAACATTCCAGCCCAGTTTCCGGTGTACTGCATGGACTGCAACATTCCATAAAGTCCTACGGCTACCGGACGTAATGCATCGTTGTTTGCAAAAATCAGTGACAGGAAATACTCATTCCAGATATTAATGAAATTGAATATTGTCACTGTTACCAGTCCGGACTGAGCCATCGGGAACATAATCTTCCAGAAAGCTTTTGCCGGAGGACATCCATCAAGAGCTGCTGCCTCTTCATATGTACTGGAAATATTTGCAAAGAAAGTAAGTAAGAAAATCGTTGTATATGGAATATTAATTCCAACATACAAGAAAATCAAAGTTACCTTACTTGCTGCAACATTATTCAGAATTCCAAGATTTGCTACAACTCCAAACAATGGAAGAACGATCATCGTGATTGGAATACCCATCGCAGACACTAAACTTGTCTGGATAATTTTATTCCCGATAAATGTATATCTCGCAAGGACATATGCTGCCGGCGCACAGATCAGGATCAGCAATACACAAGATACTACTGCATAAAGGAGGGAGTTTGTAAAGAATGTTGCAACTCCGCCACTTCCCCATGCCTGCACATAATTTTCAAAGTGTAGTCCCGACGGGAATTTCAATGCTTTTCCTGCAAAGATATCTGTTGTAGTAGAAAGACTGGCTGCTATGATCCATCCAAGTAACATGAATGTAAATGCCACCCATAAAATTACTATAATATATCCAGGAGCGAGCGCCATTTCATGTTTCCAGTCAATTTTCTTTTTCGCTTTTATTTTTTTCTCTTTTTCCATCTTGCGTCTCCTCCTTTCTAAAATTCTAAGTCATCCTCTTTAATCAGTTTATTACAGATTGTAAAAATAACTACAATACAGATGCACAAGATAATACCGATCGCTGCTCCATATCCTGCATTTCTTTCTGTAACTGCATTTCCGGCTCCAAATGTCTGCATGTACATGTACTGTACCGGGACAATAGTTGCCTCATCTGCTGTTACGGTTGAGAACATCTGAGACCACACAAAGAATGCCGCTGTACTTACTGACCACATCGTAATGTTCGTCTTAAATACTCCTTTTAATAAAGGAAGTGTCATATGCTGGAATTGCTGTGGCCTGTTGGCACCATCAATGGTTGCCGCTTCATATAGCTCCGGACTGATTCTCTCAATTCCACTCATCCAGATCAGCATGTGATATCCAATCATTCCAAAGCAATATGCAAATAACAATGCTCCGAATTTGTGACCTGTATCCAGCCATGCTGTCTCTGCCAGTTTATGCATACCGACCGCATCAAGAATAGATTTTAGTAATCCGAACTTAGAACTATATACATACTGTAACCACATAGTTGCAAGAGCTACCGCACTTACAAGGTTCGGAAGATAGATTACCGCACGAAAGAATTTCTTACCACGGATTCCACTTGTCAGGATAACTCCAAACAGCAGAGAAACAGAAAGTACAATTGCTCCACCGATTGCCCAGATTTTAAACAGGTTCAGCATAGACTTTCTAAAAATTGCAGTTGCAAATAATTTCTCATAGTTCTGTATACCTACAAATGTCCACAAATCTGTTGTGTCTGTAACGGAATCAATTTTGAAGAAACTCATCATAATCGTCCGGACGATCGGGTATAAAAAAACAATGAGGAAGATGATAACTGCCGGCGCCAGGAAGCCTACGATCATTTTCTTATTATTTTTCATCTCATTTCCTCCTTCTCGCATAATCTCAGCCATCTGCCTCATTCTTTTTTCAGATGTCCTGCGACCGTTTTCTTAAAAGAAATATGGCGGCGATGCCATAACCGCCCCGCCACCATATTATAATATGCATCTTATTTGATTATCTCAAATGACTTATTTTCCTGCTGCTTTTTTCATTGCAGAAATGAATCCTGCTGCATCTAATTTACCAGCTGCGAGCTCAAGTGCGCTTGTCTTTAATGTACCAGTCAGGTCATTGTTGCTCTCTGCGCCTGCTGCCCAGTCATAGTATGTTGTTGTTGCATCAAATCCAGCTTTTACTTCTGCAAGCTCTGTTGGCCATGCATCAGAATTTGCTTTGTCAGTTGGGATACAAAGAGCTTCTTTTGTCATCTCTTTGTCATAATCACCTGTTGTGATATAAGTAATCAGCTCAAATGCTTCGTCAGCCATCTTGGAATCTTTATTAATTGCAAATACCTGATTAGCAATGTTGTTAGCTGTATTGTCATCTGTTCCGTTCGGAACTGATGGATAGTTGAAATATCCCCACTCAAGATCCTCAGCTACAGAAGCTTTTGCTTCATTTGGAAGCCATGATCCGCAGATAACGATTGCTGCATCTCCAGGAGCAAATTCCTGATTCTGTCCTGCCGGATATACATTTGTCGCAATGTTCTTTGAGAAGTAACCTTTTTTAGCGAAATCTGCAAAGCTCTGAGCTGCTGCAAGAACTCTCTCATCATCCCATGTTACGTTCTGACCATTTACTTCTTCTCCGGTTACAAGAGATTTTACTCCATCCTGTCCAATATATCTTGCAAGATGATATCCGATAAATGATGTCATATAAGCATCGTCTGCTGTGATTGGTGTAATACCAGCGTCTTTTAATTTAGCGCATACTGCATCTAACTCATCCCATGTTGTAGGAACTTCTTTGATACCAGCTTTATCAAATAATGTCTTATTGTAAAAGAATCCGAAGATTGATGGCTGATATGGGATTGAATGAAGTGTTCCATCCTCATATGCTGCACGTGCAATTTTGAATAATGTCTCGTTTCCGTGCTCTGACTCGTAATCTTTTGCCACATCCTCGAGATCTAACAGATATTTTCCCCAAGATCCGTTTACACGGTTTACATCTTCATCGAACAGGTCGATGGTCTGCTTTGCATCGAGTGCAGGCTGAAGACCTTCACGCTGTCCGGAACGTCCCTTGAACTGAACGTCTACTTCTACACCTGTATCTTCTGTATACTTTGCAATCGCATCCTGGATTACTTTCGCCTGTGGCTCATCTTTACTCCACATAGCCCAGTATACAAGTTTCTTGCCATCTCCTCCAGATGACTTGGAATCGTTGGAACTTCCGCCACATCCAACTAACATGGTCGCAACCATTGCCGCACATAAAAGTGCACTGATTACTTTCTTTTTCATTCTTTTTCCTCCTATACCATTTTGGTAAATCGTTTTTAGTAATTTTGCAATTACTCTTTTCTCGTTGGATTCATTATGTCACAATTTTGCACAATAATCTTTATCCTAAAGTTTCATTAATTTGCACAATCTGCTCTAAAATGCTGTTTTCAGCAAAATAACGGGCTGTTTTTTGTACACATTGTATAAATTAATATTTTCACAATCTTGTTATTTATTCTACATTACACAAACCATTAAGACCTATTATCGATTTTCATCTGATTATTTTATCCCTGATTCTTTATATCAGAGATAATGCTGCTTCATCTCCCACCAAAATAACATCATTATGCATCTGAAGGATTGATGCCGGCACACCTGGAATCACTGGTCCGAAAAATGCTTTCTTTACAATCTCTGCTTTGTCTTCCCCACTTACTACAACAAGAATCTTCTTTGCCTGCATAATTGTCTTTATCCCCATGGTATATGCCTGTCTTGGAACATCCGCCTCCGAAGCAAAAAATCTTTTATTTGCCTCAATAGTACTCTCCTGAAGGTCCACACAATGTGTCCCCGTCTCAAATGCCTGTTCTGGCTCATTAAATCCAATATGTCCATTATGTCCCATTCCAAGAAGCTGAAGATCTACGCCTCCAAGGCTTCTGATCAGTTCCTCATAACGTTCACATTCTTTTTTACTGTCTGGTTCCATTCCATTGGGCAAATGTGTGTGTCTCTCCTGAATATTCACCTGATCGAACAGATGCTGATGCATAAAGTAATAATAGCTCTGTTCATTGCTTCCCGGCAGTCCTTTATATTCGTCCAGATTGACACTTGTCACCTCTGAAAAATCCAAGTCTCCTTTTTTGTACCAGTCTACCAGCTGACTGTAAGTTCCTATTGGCGTAGAGCCAGTTGCCAGTCCAAGTACACTGTTTGGTTTCAAAATGATCTGCGCAGAAATTATATTGGCTGCTTTTCTGCTCATATCCTTGTAATCTTTTGCTCTGTACACTCTCATAACATTTCCTCCATTTTTATAGACACTTTTTTTAATTCACTTTAAAATTATAGTAGTGTGGCAAATGCCCTTTTTCCCCGTACACTTTTTCGTGAAGCCTCTCCCAGATTGACTGGATATCGCTGTCACCTTCCCGGATATCTGACACATCCATTCCATCGCCGTCATTCAGCAAATGATACGCCTCTTCATTTCTTTCTAATTTTTCAAGTGCTGCCACATAATAATATTGAATTCGTCCGTTCTTCTGATTTTCTGCGGTCTGTTTTTTATATTCTTCATCAATTTCCTTGTAAGCCCCACATTTTTCCAGAATCTTAAACCCTTCCTTCTGATAAGATAGTCTCTCTCTTTGAAGCGCCATTCCTTCCATAATAAACTGTTTTGCCTTCTCAGGATCCGATTTCAGATACAGACACGCCAGTCCATGATATGCCCATGCATTGGATGTAAGATCAACAGATCTTGCAAATTCGTCTCTTGCATCTTCATTTCTTCCTGCAATTAGATAGCTGATACCAAGCTGATAATGTGCATACCAGTTCGCGGCATTCGGTGCATCTTTTCTGACTGTTTTCTCTTCCAGATATGTCAGGAATTTCTCTCCATTCCAGAACTCGTCCGGCTCATCTTCTGGATTTGGCATGTGTAGAATGCCTGTCTCAAAGAAATGTTTCCACTTCTTTAATGTTTCTGACTGATTCACAAATTCCAGATGACCAGTTCTTTTTGTTTTTGGTGCAAATGTTCCATATCCGCTTCCTGCCTGGACTAGCTTTGCCTGCTTCTTTGCAAGTCCTTTTGTCTCTTCCAGACGTTTCTTAAGTTTCTCAATCTCCTGATTTGCCTTCAGTTCCTCTGTCACCTTCTCATAACGCCATTCATGGGACTGTTCACATGCACCTGCACCAAGATCCACTGCTCCGTAGCGTTCCATCCATTCCCATGCAGTGTGTGGTGCCATCGGAATACAGCCATACTGTGTCTTTCCAAGTCCTGCCTGGATCTCCACATAACGTCCTGCATCTTCCGTCAAAAATTCCTGCCAGCGGTCGGAAGCATCAATATTTCCCCATGAAAATAGCTTCCTTCCCTGTAATCGTGGTGTTGAAAATTGTAAAAGTCCATATCCATCTGGCGCAATATTGGCAATATATTTGGGTTCTTCTTTCGGAATATGGAAGAAATAATCTATACTGGTCGGAATCTTCTTATAATCTGTTACATCAATTCCATTAACAAACGGAATCTCTACTTTAAAACCATTCGTCCCTACCGCTGTAAATGCTTCCTTTGCCGGTACGACAAGGCGTCCCCCTTCATACTCCGGTACTGCCATGTTACTCCACCAGTACATCGGAATAACCTGATTGCTGTCATTAACAATTCTCATTCTGCAGTTCAGATACGGACAAGCCTCCTCCAGCCAGAAATCCATCTGCCAGATAACTCCCCGGATTCGTTCATATTCATACATACGAAGTACCGGATCACCTTCATCTGTCTGCGTCTTTGCTACATAAAGCGGCTCCGTTGTCAATGGATTATGACCGATAATTCCAAGATTCCACTCGACACCTCCGGAAAACCATGCATTTCTAATAGCAAGGTTGCTAAATCTGAGCACATCATTCGTGTAAAGAAGATTCTTTCCTGTTTTCTTATCCCACAGCTCCCACAATCTTCCACCATATTCCGTAAGAAATACTGCCTTCAAATACTCGTTTTCCAGAACCGCCGTCTTTACATCTTTCTCATGCAGCTCTCTTGTATATCCATTAAGCTGACGATATGGAAACGCACTATTTACTTTGCCATATCCTTCATAAATCTCATCATCCTCGTCCAGATCAAACACAAGCGAATTCTGAGTTGTCAGTTCCCCAAAAAGATCCGGTACCGAAGACTCCTCTCCCAGTTCTGCAACTTTCATACACTTCGTCTCAAATACTAGCCTTGTCATAATATACCTCCCACTTCTTATAATTTTATCCCTCAACAGGCCTTCTAACATGCACTTTCAAGATGTCTTTAGCATCTCTTTCACTTTTTTCTATTGATATAATAAAATTTTCTCTATCATATCTTCCATCATGGCATAGAACGATTGTATAATCTTTACACAATCTACACCTTTTTTTGCCATATCTGCGTCAACATACACAAATATAATTCACTATATTATAACAACAAATTTTATTACACAGCCTGGAACTGACTGTTATACAACTTATTATAAAATCCTCCTTGTGCCAGCAGTTCTTCGTGTGTTCCCTGCTCGATGATTTTTCCGTCTTTCATAACAAGAATAAGGGATGCATTCCGGATTGTAGAAAGCCGGTGTGCTACGATAAAGCTTGTACGTCCCTTCATTAATTTGTCAAATGCTTCCTGAATCTGCTGCTCTGTTCTTGTATCAATACTTGATGTGGCCTCATCAAGTATCAGCATTGGCGGCAGGCAGAGCATAACTCTTGTAATACATAGAAGTTGCTTCTGCCCATGGCTGATACTGTCTTCATGAAGCACTGTATCCAATCCTTTTGGAAGACGCTCGATAAATTCCCAGCTATGTGCTTCTTTTGCCGCACGGATAATGTCTTCATCTGTGGCATCTGGTTTTCCAAATGCGATATTTTCCCGGACTGTTCCATCTTTGATCCAAGTCTCCTGTAGCACCATTCCATAGGAACTGCGAAGTGCATGGCGGCTGAGTCCGTCAATTGACTTGCCGTCAATTTTAATGTTTCCTTGATCCACATCATAAAAGCGCATCAGCAGATTGATAAATGTCGTTTTCCCACAGCCGGTCGGTCCTACAATGGCAATCCGCATGCCGGGATCTACTTCCAGATTAAAATCTTCAATCAGGCGGTGATTCTTATCATAACTGAAGTCTACATGGCTGATGGACACATTTCCTTTCACTTCGTTGATTGTTCCTTCCACGTCTGGGGATTCTTCCTCTTCCTCCAGAAGGTCAAAAATACGGTTCGCACACGCCAGCGCATTTTGCATCTCTGTAATGACAGAACTAATGTCATTGAACGGTTTCATATACTGGTTCGCATAAGATAACAACACGGACAGACCTCCAACTGTCAGAGCTCCGCCTGGTATCATAAATGCCCCTACAAGAGCAACACCTGCATAGATAACATTATTTACGAAACGCGTAGACGGGTTTGTCAGACTGCTGTAGAAAACTGCTTTCTGACTGTATTTTTGTAAATCTGCATTGATCTGTGCAAATCGCTCTGACGCTTTTTCTTCATATCCGAATGCTTTGACTACTTTTTGGTTTCCAATCATTTCATCAATGAGTGCCGTCTGATTTCCTCGAGTCTCACTTTGCTTATGAAACATTTCAAATGATCTGGAAGAAATAAATCTAGCAATTAAGAAACTCATTGGTGTCAACACAATGACCAGAAGTGTGATCCAGAAATTCTTGGAAAACATAAAAATCAAAGTTACAACAATCGTTACAATTCCGGAAAACAACTGGGTAAATCCAAGTAAGATTCCATCAGACAAAATATCTGTATCTGCGATGATCCGGCTTACAATATCTCCAGAACTGTGACGGTCCAGATAAGACAGGGGTAACCGCTGAATATGACGGATTGCCTGGGAACGGATATCCTGTACAATATGATAAGTCATATGATTATTGATCATGTTCATGATCCATGCTGCCAGCGCTGATATTGCAACTAATACAAGAATTTCTCTTAATAATATCCACATGGCATCAAATTGAACCTGATGCTCTGCAACAATCTGATCAATGGCATCTCCGAACAGGATCGGCACATATAATTGTAATATTACTGAAACGGTTGCAAGCAACACGCTCAGCACAAGAAATATTTTATATTTTCCAATGAATTTTAAAATCTTCTTCATCTTCTATGCCTCTCCTTTCCCGTCATAATTTATTTTTTCTCTTAATTTTTCTTCCGGGAATTGTGAATAATAAATTTCCTGGTAAACTTCACAATTTTTCATCAATTCTTCATGCGTTCCCTGTCCAGCCAATTCTCCATTTCCAAGAACAAGTATTTTATCTGCCTGCTTAATTCCAGCTACACGCTGAGATACAAGAAATGTTGTCATCTTGCCTTCCAGACCATGGATTGCTTTTCGAAGCGCTGCATCTGTTGCAAAATCAAGAGCGCTCGCACTATCATCTAAAATTAATATCTCCGGTTTCTTAACTAAGGCTCTTGCAATGGTAAGCCTCTGTTTCTGTCCACCAGACAGATTACGTCCATTCTGCTCCAACTGGAAATCCAGCTTTCCAGGCTTTCCTTCAACCACTTCTTTTGCCTGGGCAATTTCAATTGCTTTCCAGATGTCCTCATCTGTGGCGTTCTCGTCACTCCATTTCAGATTGTCACGGATACTTCCCTGGAACAGTACACTTCTCTGCTGAACAATTCCGACTTTCTCACCGATAGATTTTCTTGTGTATTCTGTAACATTTTCTCCGTCCATATAGACCTGTCCGTCCTGCGGATCGTAGAATCTTGGGATCAAAGATACCAGTGTTGATTTACCACTTCCGGTTCCTCCGATAATACCAATCGTTTCTCCCGGCATCGCCTGGAAACTGATATCCTTAAGACTCGGTGCTCCCGCGCCCGCATAAGTAAATGTGACATGATCAAATTTAACTGCAGGTGTATGATTCTGCTTTTTCTCTTTCTGACGCATCTCATCGTTTACATATATCATACTGGACTTCACTGCCAAAATTCCTGCCACACGGTCTGCGCACGCCATTGATTTGTTCAATGTAATGATCAGTGATGCTAATTTGATCAATTCAACAATTATCTGAAGCATATAGTTGTAAAGAGCAACCACTTCACCTTGCTGCATATTTCCCATATTAACCTGAATACCAGCGCGGTCAATCAAAATAACTGTTGCAATATTAATCAGCACATAAGTCACTGGATTTAAAAATGCTGAAATCCTTCCGACAAAAAGATTCAATCTCGTCAGTTCCCGGCTGCTGTCTTCAAATTCTTCTACAGATTGCTCTTCCCTGCAAAATGCACGGATCACACGGACACCTGTTAAATTTTCTCTTGTCAGTCCTGTCACCTGGTCCAGTCCATTTTGCACTTTCTTAAATAATGGAATGCTGACCAGCATAATGGAAAATACAACAACGAACAATACCGGAATCGCAATCACAAATATCCATGCACATTTTACATTGATTGTAAATGCCATGACCATGGAGCCAAGTACGACAAATGGACTTCGAAGCAGAAGTCTCAGACCCAGATTCAATCCATTCTGAACCTGATTCACATCATCTGTCAAACGTGTGATCAAGGTATCAGTTCCCATGGTATCTAATTCTGTAAATGACAATGACTGAATATGATCAAACATTGCCTGTCTTAATTTTGCCGCAAATCCACAGCTTGCCTTCGCAGCAAAAAACTGTGCGGTGAAACTGCAGGCAAGTCCGACTCCCGCCATTAAGATCAATACAAAAAACATCTGAGCCACATAACTTCGGTTATCCTGTGCGACACCGACATCAATAATCTGTGCCACAACTACCGGAACTAAAAGGTCAAAAACAACCTCCAGAAGCTTAAAAAGCGGTGCCAGAATACTTTCTTTTTTGTACTCTTTGAGATAAACTGCCAAACTTTTCATGTCTCTATTTTCCTCTCTCTTCCTGTTTCACGAATTTATGCCTATTATAACGCACATTCAGTAATATGCATAATATTCCTTTTATTGCTTTGTAATATATTTTTTATATTGCATTTGTAATACCTTCATTATAACATAGTGTTACATACGTTTTGGAAGCTTTCAAGAAATGGAGATGGATTATGGAACTTAGACAATTAGAATACTTTAGACAAATTGCAGATACACATAGCTTTAATGAAGCAGCCAGACATTTAAATATGTCACAGCCTCCTCTCAGCTATCAGATTCACCAATTAGAAGAAGAACTGGGCGTACAACTTTTTGAGCGGACAAGCAAAGGAGTTATTCTGACAAATGCCGGCGAAGTCTTATACGAGCGCGCCGGAAATTTGCTTGATTATGCAGATTCTGCAAAGCTTGAAGTTACAAAAGCCGGAAAAAAGCGAGTTCTTCGTATCGGAATGACCTCAACAACAACTGCTGTAATGATGCCATTTATCTCTACATTTGCAAAAAAATATCCTGACGTAAACTTCGAAGTAAGGGACGGAAGTACCTATACATTATATAGTTATCTTATGGATGGAATTATCGATATCTCCGTTGCACGTACCCCGCTTCAGTTAAACAAAGTAAACTCTTTTACTTTATGTTCTGAGCCAATGATTGCTGTGTCAAACTTTTCAGCAAATCACCAATCTTCTAATGCTGTCCCTGTCACAAATAATACTGCTACAAATTCAAATAGCAAAATGCTTTCTTCAAAAATAATACAGCTAAACGACCTGTCAAAACTTCCATTGATTCTTTATCGCAGATATGAACGATTAATTCTTGATACATTTCATGCAAAAAATCTTGATCCTGAAATATTCTGTCTCTGCGATGACGCAAAAAGCGCTTTGCTCTGGGCTAAAGATGGACTCGCAACTGCCATTTTCCCCAAATCAATGCAGTCATTGTGTACAGGACTTCGAATTTATGAAATTGATGAACCTACTCTTATAACACAAATTGTATTAATCTGGAAAAAAGAAAAGAAACTTTCTCCTATCGTACAAGAATTTTTAGATGTATGCCAAAAAAAATAATTCAAGAATGCCTCGGCATTCTTGCTGCGAGGTGCGCGTCATGCAATTG